>DAOMOI010000324.1:0-3204 GCA_035444225.1 Aquamicrobium sp.
GGTAGCTGGTGTTGACGATCTTCCATGACGCGCTCATGCCGGGGTCGGCAAGGAGGTGGTGCGCGGAAGCGAGCTGGAGGAAGAAGATGTAGAGCAGGAAGGCCGTGCGCGACACCTTCTCCGACAGCGGCTTGGCGCCGATGGTCAGCGCGCCGATCGCGTACCAGACGGAAACGTGGGCGGCGACGTTGATCTGCTGCGAGGAGTGGCCCATGCCCCACCAGATGACCTTGTAGAGCAGCGGGTCGATCTCGGAGATCAGGCCCACCGACCACAGGAAGGTCGGGACGAGGATGATGGCGCCGGACGCCAGCGTGAAGACGGCGATGATGGCCGCCGTCAGCGCGCCGAAGGTGACGAGCGGGATCGAGCCCTCATAGGTGCGCTCGCCATGGGCGATGACCAGCGTGCCGAAGAACACGCCGACGCCGACCAGCGCGCCGACCGCGAAGATGATCAGGCCGAGATAGAAATGCGGCGCGGCCTGCATCGGCGGATAGGAGGTGAACATCACGCTCGAATCGCCCTGGAACACCGCCACGTTGGTCATGATCGCGCCGACGATCATCAGCCAGAACCCGGCCCAGGCTATCCTCGGCGTCGCCAGCCGCGATCCGAGCAGGACGGCGGAGGCGAAATAGAGGATCGCGATCTCGAAGAAGATGATCCAGAACAGGAGCACGTTGGCCCCGTGCCCGGTGAGCACGAGATAGAACCAGTCGGACGGCAGCAGGTGCACCGCCGGCCAGCGCGTGAGCGCGACGAGCAGGCCCATCACCCCGCCGACGGCGAGGAAGATCACCGCGGCGACGGCGTTGGCCTTGATCAGCGATTGCGCCGCGGCCTCCACCTTGAGGCCGGTATAGCGGCAGGTGCGGAAATCGCCCGTGGCGGAAGCGCCGGCGTAGGAAGCGTCTATGGCTGTCATTGTCCCCTCCAGCCTATTCGACGACCCGGATGCGGCCGGTCATCAGGTGATGGCCGATGCCGCAGAACTCGTTGCAGGCGATGCCGTATTCACCCGCCTCGGTGGGGGTGAAGGTGACGATCTGCTCGTATCCGGGGTGAACCGAGATGTTGATGTTGACGGGCTGGAGCGAGAAGCCGTGCTGCCAGTCCACCGACGACAGGTGGAAGCGGTAGCTCTGCCCCTTCTTCAGCTCCAGGATCGGCCACCATTCCCACAGCCGGGCGAGAAGATAGACGTCCTCGCCCACCGGCGGACGCACGATGGGAACGCCCATCTCGTCGCCGACCTGATACTGCTCGGCGAAGTCCGCGACCTTCTGCTCGAAGGCGGCGGGCGTGACGCGGTAGGTCTCGGTGGACAGGTTCTGGCCGCCGATGAAGTGCCAGGCGATCATGAAGAAGAACATGAACAGGCCCCAGAGGAAGGCGACGACGATCCAGCCGATCTCGACGCGCGCGATCGGTTCGTTCCACCAGAGCCGGTTTTCGGGAGGTGATATGGCCATTGGAATCCCCTCGGTGCCAGGTTCAAAGCCGTTTCAGGGCGCGATGGGGATGGATGCGATCTCCATCACCCCCCACACGATGTAGAGGACCGTCGGGACCGTGATCCCGATGAAAAGAAGCAGGAACGGGTTGTCGAGAAGCTGCTGCATGGCCGGCACCTTTTCCGGCCGTTCCGGCTGTTGCTCACTGTGGTTCATCGTCTTCCTCCTGAAGGGAGCTCATCACCCGTGGGCGTACCAGATGGGCGCGCCGGCCACGCTTGACGGAAATCAAGAACGGGCCGGGCACCCCCCGCCCCGGCCGGCCCGACCGCCGTTTTAGTTGCGCGGGCGCAAAGTCGCGGCCGGGCGGATATGGTCCTGTCAGGGTGCAGGGGATAAAAACCATGAGCGAGTTGCGCATCGGCCCACACGACCGCGAGACGATCCGGGCGGCTCCCATGTTCTCGGCGCTGCCGCCGGAGGCGATGGACGGCCTCCTCGCCCGGTCGGAGCTTCAGCATCACCAGCGGCGGACGCCGCTGTTCGAGCAGGACGAGCCGGCCGGCGTCTTCTATCTGGTGCTCGACGGCTGGGTGAAGCTGTTCCGCATGACGGTGAGCGGCGACGAGGCGGTGGTCGGCGTCTTCGCGCGCGGCGACTGCATCGCCGAGGTGCCGTGCCTGACGGGCGGGCGCTACCCGGTCAGCGCCGAGGTGGTGTCGGATGCGCGGCTGCTTGCCGTGCCCGGCCGCGCCATCGCCGAGATGACGCGGGCCTCGCCGGAGATCGGGCTGGCCATGCTCGCCTCGACCTCGTTACACCTGCGCAAGCTGGTCGACCAGATCGAGGAGCTGAAGGCGCGCACCGGGCCGCAGCGGCTGGCCAACTTCCTGGTCGAGCTCGCCCCGGTCAAGGAAGGACCGTGCACGATCGCGCTGCCCTACGAGAAGCTGCTGATCGCCGGGCGGCTCGGCATGAAGCCGGAAAGCCTGTCGCGCGCCTTCCAGCGCCTGCAAAGCGTGGGCGTGCGCATCAACAACAGCACCATCGCGGTCTCCGATGTCTCCCGTCTGGCCGAATTCGCCGGCCGCGAGCGGCTGATGGCCTTCCGCTGCCCCGCCTTCCGCGTCGGCTGCGCGCCGGGGTGAGAACCACTCTGCCCCTCGTCATCCCGGAAGCCGGAGCGAAGCGGAGGCTGTCCGGGATCCATTGAGCGGCGCGGCCGGGTGAGGATGGCGCGTGGGCGGCCCTGACATGCGCCGGCACGAGAGCCGGGCCGCGCTTGACGATCCTGCGGCCAATGGATCCCGGCTCGGCGGGCGCAACGCGCCCTTGGCCGGGATGACGGCGATGCCAAAGAAAAAACCCGCCGGATCGCTCCGGCGGGCTTTTCTGTTGAGCTTCGAAAAGCCTTAGTCGCGGCCCTGCTTCTTGAGCGCGGCGCCGAGGATGTCGCCGAGCGAGGCGCCGGAGTCGGTCGAGCCGTACTGGGCGACCGCCTCCTTCTCCTCGGCGATTTCCAGCGCCTTGATCGAGACCTGGAGCTTGCGGGTCTTCCTGTCGAAGACGATGACGCGGGCATCGACCTTCTGGCCGACCGAGAAACGCTCGGGGCGCTGCTCGTCGCGGTCGCGCGACAGGTCGGAGCGCTTGATGAAGGTCTCGAGGTCGTGATCGACCAGGTTGACCTCAAGCCCGCCGTCCTTGACCGCCGTGACCTCGCAGGTGACGACCGCGCCCTTGCGCA
>DAOMOI010000325.1:0-3189 GCA_035444225.1 Aquamicrobium sp.
CAATGGGTCCCGGATAGCCTCCGCTTTGCTCCGGGATGACAGGGAGGCGGCAGGCGGATGAGGGGCGGTGCGGCGGCTGCGCCGCGGGCAAGTCGCCGCCCGGTTGCGCGGGCCTTACCGGATGTGCGTGGCCGGCGGTTCCTCGCCGTCCTTCGGGATGGGAAGCGGGCTTGCCGGGCGCGCCGGCTTGACGATGGCGGGGCGGACGACGTCGCCGTCGTCCATGCGCG
Organism: Aquamicrobium sp.; assembly: GCA_035444225.1. GTDB lineage: Bacteria > Pseudomonadota > Alphaproteobacteria > Rhizobiales > Rhizobiaceae > Aerobium. The sequence continues at coordinate 231 of DAOMOI010000325.1, forward strand.
CGGCAGCCTCCGCGCGGTATTCGGGCACGATGTGCGACAGAAGTCCGATGGCGCGCGTCTGGTCCTCGCGCGCGGCGCACAGCTCGATCTCGCTGATGGTTCGGTTGAGGAGCTGGCGGTCGATGATCCGCGGCGAGGCGATGACGTAGCCCTCCTCGGTGCGCCCGTCCGGCACCTCCGAGATGTCGAGCAGCTCCTCGAACAGCTTCTCGCCGGCGCGCAGGCCGGTGAAGGCAATCTTGATGTCGACATGGGGCCTGAAGCCGGCAAGCTGGATCATCCGCTCGGCCATGTCGACGATGCGCACCGGCTTGCCCATGTCGAGCACCATGATCTTGCCGCGCGGCGTCTTGCGCGACAGGGCGTGGGCCGAGGCGTGCAGCACCAGGCGCACGGCCTCGGGAATGGTCATGAAGTAGCGCACGATGTGCGGATGCGTCACCGTCACCGGGCCGCCGGCGGCGATCTGCTCCTGGAAGCGCGGCACGACCGAGCCGTTGGAGCCGAGCACGTTGCCGAAGCGCACGGTCCTGAACCGGGTGTGGCGCGACTGGATGTCGAGCGACTGGCAATAGGCCTCGGCCGCGCGCTTCGTCGCGCCCATGATGCTGGTCGGGTTCACCGCCTTGTCGGTCGAGATCATGACGAAGGTGGAGGCGCGGTTGGCGAGCGCGGCGTCGGCGACGTTGCGGGTGCCGAGGAAATTGGTCTTGATCGCCTCGAGCGGGTTGTCCTCGATCATCGGCACGTGCTTGAGCGCGGCGGCGTGGAAGACGAGATCGGGCGTGAACTCGGCGAAGATGCCGGCGACGCGCGCCTTGTCGCGCACGTCGATGAGCCGGGTGACGAGGTCGAGGCCGGGGTGGTTGTCGCGCAGCTCGGTGTCGCAGCGATAGAGCATGTATTCGGAACTGTCGACGATGATGAGCCGGCTCGGCCCGAACCGGGCGATCTGGCGGCACAGCTCCGAGCCGATCGAGCCGGCCGCGCCCGTGGCGAGCACCACCTTGCCCTCGACCAGCCGCGCCACGCCTTCGAGGTCGGTCGTCACCTCGGGACGGTCGAGGAGGTCGCCCAGCTCGATCAGCTTGGGCTGGAGCAGCTGGTCGCTCGACAGCGCCGAGACCTCGACGAAGTCGGGGATGCGCGACACCGTGATCGAGCAGGCATTGCCGCGCCCGACGATCTGGGCCAGCCGCTGGCGCGAGGGCGACACCTCCGTCACCACCATCTCGCTGACGGGGCGGCCGCCGGCGGCGAGCTTGCGCAGCATCCGGTCGAGATCGGCGAGCGTGCCCAGCACCCGCACGCCCTGGATGGTGCGGCCGAGATTGATGTGGGAATCGTCGACGATGCCGACGATGTTGAATGCCCGGTTGCGGCGCGTCGCGCGGATGAAGCTCTCCGCCTTGTCGGACAGGCCGCACAGCAGCACGGTCGGGACGTCGCGGGCGGCGTCGCGGACGATGCCGCCGCCATAGTGGCGCATGCGCTCGGCGGCGATGCGGTAGAGCAGGCGCGCGCCGGCATGAAGCGGCACCATGTAGGCCAGCGTCAGGATAGGCACCGAACGGGGAACGTTCTCGCCGCGCGTCAGCAGGAATGCGCCGACCATGTAGATGATGACGGCCGTGGTCGCGCTCTTGAGGATCGCCATGAGGTCGGGGATCGACGCGTAGCGCCAGGAGCCGCGATAGGGCGCGAAGATGACGAAGGCCACGGCCGAGGCGGCGATGAAGCCGAGCAGCTTCTCGTCGAGCGCGGGAACCTGGAGCACCCGCGGATAGCCGTAGACCGTCAGATAGGCGGCAAGGAACGCCCCGGCCGCGGTGGCGAGGTCGTAGGCGAAGCTGACCAGGTTGCGCAGCGTCTGATGCGAGCGGAATATGCTGCTGGCCGTCATCGCGGGTCGTCGTTCCCCCTTGCCCCTTGAACGAAGTTTACGGGATGGAAAATCCCCGGGCAACCTAACAGGGCGGGTGCGGCGGGATTATGTCAGACGCCGCAGATCGGCGGGCCAAAGGATTTCGCGCCGGGGTCGGATGCTCTAGTTTCGCCGGACGGATTCGCCCGGACGGATTCGCAACGGCGCCCGCCCCGGCGGCGGCGGGAAGGAGGCAGGACATGGATGCGGCGAACGGCGCCGGCCCGCGCGGGCCGATGATGGGCCGCGGCCGCGCCGCGGCCCCCCAGGAACCCCGGCGGTGATCGACCCCTGGATATTCCTCGGCGCCTTCATCCTGCTCGCCTACACGGTCGAGGCCGTCACCGGCTTCGGCAGCATCGTCATCGCGCTGTCGCTGGGCGCGCTGTTCCTGCCGATCCCCGAGCTCCTGCCCGTGCTGGTGCCGCTCAACATCTTCCAGAGCGGCTACCTGACCTGGCGCTACCGCCGGCGCATCCACCTGCCGACGCTGTTCGGGCTGATCCTGCCTCTGATGGCGGCGGGCACGCTGATCGGCTACCTGCTGCGGCCGTCGCTGGAGGGCGCGGTGCTGAAGACGCTGTTCGGCATGCTGGTGCTGTGGTTCGCGGTGCGCGAATTGTGGCGCATGCGGCGCGGCGCCGTGGCAAGCCACGGCCCGGCGGCCACGCGCGCGCTGATGCTGGCGGCCGGCGCCAGCCACGGCCTGTTCGCCTCGGGCGGGCCGCTCCTCGTCTATGCGCTGGCCGGCACCCGGCTCGACAAGGCGGCGATGCGCGCGACGCTGATCGCGGTGTGGCTCAGCCTCAACGGGCTGCTCAGCATCGTCTTCCTGCTCGACGGCACGCTCGTGCCCGCCCTGCCCCGGCTCGTGTCCTATCTGCCGGTGGTGCTGGTCGGCCTCGTCGCCGGCGAATGGCTGCATCGCCGCGTCGACGAGCTGCGCTTCCGCCAGCTCGTCTTCGCGCTGCTGGCCGTCACCGGCGTGCTGCTCACCCTTCCGGGCTGAATTCGCTGAGCCGCGCCTCCAGCGCG
>DAOMOI010000326.1:0-3173 GCA_035444225.1 Aquamicrobium sp.
CCTGCCGGTGCCGGGCTGGCTGCGCGGCGCGGTTGGCGGCGGCGTGTGGTCGTGTTGCCACGGGGAGGGAGGAGCACTTTCTCGCAGCCGACGATATTGCCTTTGTGCGGAACCTGTCGAACTATCCTGCGTCTGCGGGAAAGGTCCGGCATCATCCGACACGTATCTGGCAAGACGGAGACATGCAGTTCAGGACGAGACAGAGAAAGCGCGAGGCGAATCGCGAGGCCGTGCTCCATGCGGCCGCGCAGCTTTTCCTCGAGCTCGGCTATCATCGGACTACTCTCAACGAAGTCGCGCGGCGTCTGAACATCACCAAGCCGTCGCTCTACACCTATTTCCGCGGCAAGGACGAAATCCTCCACGAATGCTACCGTATGGGGCAGGCGCAGATGGATGAGGCCATTCTCGCGATCGAGGCTTCCGACGGCGACGGCCTCGACAAGCTCAAGCGGTTTATCCGCGCCTATGCGCGGGTGATGATGGTCGATTTCGGCGCGTGCCTGGTCAGGCTGGACATCGGCGAGCTGGCCCCGCCCGCCCGCCGCGAGGCGCTCGAAGGCCTGCGCCGCTGCGACGGGGCGCTTCGCCGCTATATCGCGCAGGGGATCGGAGACGGCTCGATCGTCGAGTGCGACCCCAAGATGGCGGCATTCGCGATCGCGGGTTCGCTCAACGGGATCGGACACTGGTTCCGGCGCGACGGCCCATCCTCCGCCGACGAGGTCACGGAGACCTTCGTCGAGCGGCTCACGGCCGGGCTCGCGCGCCGGCGGGGCTGATGGCCGTCAAGTCGGGCAGATGCCGGCGTGAAGCTCGATCGTGGTGGCGTTCAGGTAGTCGTTCTCCGCGATGTGCCGCACCAGGGCGCCGAACTCTTCCGGCCGACCCAAACGTCTGGGGTTGAGGATCATCCGCTCGAGCATGGCGTCGACGACATGCGGCAGGCCGGCGGCCATCGCGGTGTCGAAGAGGCCGGGATTGATGGTCATCACCCGGATGCCATAGGGCGCGAGGTCGCGGGCGAGCGGCAGCGTCAAGCCCATGACGCCGCCCTTGCTGGCCGCATAGGCGGCCTGGCCGACTTGGCCATGGTCGGCGGCGACGGAACCGACATTGATGATGACGCCGCCGGCGGGGCCGTCCCCGTCCTGCCTCGCCATCGCCAGCGCCGCGGCTCTGACGACGTTGAACGTCCCGGTCAGGTTGGTGGCGATGACGCGGTCCCATTCCTCGACCGGGAACATGCGGCCCTTCGAGATCGTCCGCTTGGCGCTGGAGACGCCGGCGCAGTTGACCGCGATGTCGAGCCTTCCCGTCTCGGCCATGACCGCCGCCACCGCGCGTTCGACGGCGTCGGCATCGGCGATGTCGACCTGGATATGGCGCATGCCGCCGGCCTCCTCGCTGGCGGAAACGTCGAAGCCGAAGACCGTGGCGCCGGCCGCGCGCAGCGCGGCGGCCGCTCCGGCCCCGAGCCCGCTGCGGGCTCCGGTAACGATGGCCGTTTTTCCCCTGATGTCCATTGTTCCTCCATTCGGTTTACCGGGACGTGTTTCTGAGTTACGCCTGCCGCGAGGCGGGTGCCTCGCGGCAGGCGCAGTCGGGAAGTCGTGGGCGAAGATGCGGGAAAATCGGCAACGTGGAAAATCCACCCCCGAGAAGGGGCCGCGATGGGGCGGCGCCGGCGTCGAGGCGGCGGGGCGCGAGGCCAAGCGCCTGCTGATACTCGAGACCGCAGCGAAGCTGTTCAAGGAGAGAGGTTTCGAGGCTGTCAGCCTCGACGATGTCGCCGCTGCCCTCAACGTCACCAAGCCGACGATCTACTACTATGTCGGCAACAAGGAGGAGATTCTCGTCAGCATCCGCCATCTCGCGGCGGAGCGGCTGACGGCCGGTCTCGACGAGGAACTCGCCAGCACGAAATCCGGCCTCGAAATCCTCCAGCTTCTCTTGTTGCGCTACGGCGCGTGGACGACATCCGACATCGGCCGCTGCGCGCTGCGGCTGATAACGGTGCGGCTGTCGCCGAAGAATGCACGCGAGCTGCGGGCGATCGAGAAGTCCTTCGAGGCCCAGGTGAACCTGATCTTCGAGCGCGGCTTCCGCGACGGTTCGCTGAAGGCGTGCAACGTGTCGATGGTGTCCATGGCACTGTTCGGCGCCTTCAACTGGATGGCCTGCTGGCATGACGACAGCCGCGACAGCCTCGACACCGAGCAGATCACCAGGCTGTTCATCGAGCTGTTCGCCCAGGGGCTGGAGACGCCGGTGTCGACGTCGCGGCCCGCGCTCATCGAACTGACCGCCACCTGCCGGACGCGAAACCGCCGCAAGGCCGGCGCCGCCGATAAGGACGCTGCTGCGATCCCCGCCGATCGACACTGATTCCTCTCTCCCTCTCGGCCGCGCCGCAGGGAGCGGCGGTGTCCGCCGCCCGTCCGCCGCGCGCATCCAAAAATCCTGATGCAAAAGAGCTTGACGCCGTCCCGGAAGAGCCATACCATTTTCCTACCTACGGGTCAGTAAATTATTTTTCGGCCGCCTGTTTCAATGCTTTGGGAGGAGCAATGGGCGCGCGTGATTTCACGATTGCCGACGTCATCTCGCGCAATGCCGAGATGTTTTCCGACCAGGCTGCATTCGTTTGCGGCGAGCGCTCAACCACCCATCGCGCCTATCGCGACCGCGTCGCGGCCATCGCGGCGGGCCTTGCTCATGCCGGCGTGTCGCGCGGCGACCGCATCGCCGTGCTGGCGCGCAACGGCATCGAATTCGCCGAGCTGATCGGCGCCGCCGCCTTTGCCGGCGCCGTCCTCGTCCCGCTCAACTGGCGGCTTTCGGACGGCGAGCTTGCCTATATGCTGGAGGATTCCCGGCCCTCGCATCTGGTGGCCGACGCCGGGCAGCAGGAGCGGGCGCTCGCCCTTCTCGGAGAGACGCGCCCGCGCCTGATCGGCATCGGCGCCTGCGCCGACGGCTTCGCCCCGTTCGAGGAGCTGGCGCGGCAGGGCACGCCGGCCGCCGGCGACGTCGCCCATGCCGACGATCCCTGCATCATGCTCTATACGGCGGCGACGGACGGCCAGGCCAAGGGCGCGCTCATCTCGCATGCGGGGCTGCTGGCGGGCAGCGCCGAGCCGTTGCGGATATGGGCAGTCGGTCCCGACGAC
>DAOMOI010000327.1:0-3159 GCA_035444225.1 Aquamicrobium sp.
GTAGACCAGCGGCGGCGTGATCTTGCACACCCAGTATTTCACCACCGGGGTCATGGTGCGGGCGAAGGCCGCCTCGCCGGCGTTGCGCGCCGCCTCGTCGAAGGAGCGGGCGAGCCGCATGGACAGCGCGGTCGCGGCGGCGACGTCGAGCGCCATGTCGGCCAGCACGCGCTGCATCAGCGGCTGGTCGGACAGGGGCGCGCCGAACGCCTTGCGGTGGCGGGTGTGGTGGACGGCCTCGGCAAGCGCGGCGCGCATGATGCCGGCGCTGGCCAGCGCGCAGTCGAGCCGCGTCAGCGTCACCATGTCCATGATGGTGCGCACGCCCTTGCCCGGCTCGCCGACCATCTCGGCCAGCGTGCCGTCGAACTCGACTTCCGAGGAGGCGTTGGAGCGGTTGCCGAGCTTGTCCTTCAGGCGCTGGAAGTGCAGGCCGTTGTGGCTGCCGTCCTCGCGCAGGCGCGGCACGAGGAAGCAGGACAGTCCGGCATCGGCCTGCGCCAGCATCAGGAAGGCGTCCGACATCGGCGCGGACATGAACCATTTGTGGCCCGACAGGGCATGGAAGCGGTTGCCGGCGCGGACGGCGCGCGAGGTGTTGGCGCGCAGGTCGGTGCCGCCCTGCTTCTCGGTCATGCCCATGCCCAGCGTCAGGCCGGCTTTCTGCGCCATCGGCTTCTGCGACTGGTCGTACTTGCGCGTCAGCACGCGCGGGGCGAGATCGCGGAACAGCTGCGGGCTGGCCATCAGCGCCGCCAGCGAGGCGCTGGTCATGGTGATCGGGCACAGATGGCCGCATTCGAGCTGGGCGGTCAGGAAGAAGCGCGCCGCGCGCGCCTGATGCCGGCGGCCTGCCTCGTCGCGGCCGTCCTCCCATATGGAAGAATGCAACCCGAGAGCGATCGAGCGCCGCATCAGCGCGTGATAGGCGGGATGGAACTCGACAAGGTCGATGCGGCGGCCCTGGCGGTCGTGGGTCCTGAGCTTCGGCACTTCCGTGTTGGCCAGCCGCGCCAGTTCCTGCGCTTCCGGCGAGCGCACGTAGCGGCCGACCTGCTCGAGGTCGCGGCGCACCGGCTCGGGCCACCCTTCCGCAAGCTGCACCAGGAGCGGATCGGCGCGCCAGGCGCTCGTTCCGGTCATGGGCGGGCTTTGGTTCAGTACCTCATGTGTCACCTGCGAGCCTCCGTCTGGCCGGTCGATTCGGGAGCCTTCCCGCACAGTTACAGGCAAACCGCCGCCAAGGGCGAGGAAATTCACCGCTGGAAATCGCCCCTCCCCGCCCGAAAGCGGCTTGCCGGGCAGGCGGCGCATCCCTATAGCACGGCTTTACCATGACAGCGCGCGCGCCCTTCCCGCTCTACCCCCACCGACACCTTCTCGGCATCAACGGCCTTTCGCCGCTCGACATCGAGCTTCTGCTCGACCGGGCTGACGCAGCCGTCGCCCTTTCGCGCCAGAAGGAGAAGAAGTCTGCCGCCTTGCGCGGCCGCACCCAGATCAACCTGTTCTACGAAGCCTCGACGCGCACGCAATCCTCGTTCGAGCTGGCGGGCAAGCGGCTTGGCGCAGATGTGATGAACATGGCGGTCGCCTCGTCCTCGGTGAAGAAGGGCGAGACGCTGATCGACACGGCGATGACGCTGAACGCCATGCGCCCCGACATCCTCGTCATCCGCCATTCCTCGGCCGGCGCGGCGGCGCTGCTGGCGCAGAAGGTCGGTTGCGCCGTGGTCAATGCCGGCGACGGCGCGCACGAGCACCCGACGCAGGCGCTGCTCGACGCGCTGACCATCCGCCGCGCGCGCGGTCGCATAGCCGGGCTGACGGTGGCGATCTGCGGCGACGTCTCCCATTCGCGCGTGGCGCGTTCCAATATCATTCTCCTGAATGCGCTCGGGGCGCGGGTGCGGGTGGTCGCGCCCTCGACGCTGCTTCCTTCCGGCATCGCGCAGATGGGCGTCGAGGTCTTCAACCGCATGGAAGAAGGGCTCGCCGGCGCCGACGTGGTGATGATGCTGCGCCTGCAACGCGAGCGCATGGAAGGCGCCTACGTGCCCTCGGTGCGCGAATATTTCCGCTATTGGGGGCTGGACGCCGAGAAGCTGAAGGCGGCGAAGCCCGACGCGCTCGTCATGCACCCCGGCCCGATGAACCGGGGCGTCGAGATCGCCTCGGCCATCGCGGACGGGCCGCAGAGCGTCATCCAGGAACAGGTCGAGATGGGGGTCGCCGTGCGCATGGCGGTGATGGAGGCCCTGCTCGACCCGCGCCGCGACCCGGAGGGCGCGGCATGAGCATCCTGCCTCACCTTCCAGCGCGGGCATTGCCGAAGGAGCGCGGCATGAGCGTCACCGTCTTCCAGAACGCCCGCATCGTCGATCCGTCGCGCAATCTCGACGAGACCGGCACCGTCATCGTCGAGGGCGCGAAAATCCTTACGGCAGGCGCGTCGGCGCACAATCAGGGCGTGCCGGAGGGCGCAGCCGTCATCGACTGTGCCGGCAAGGCGATCCTGCCGGGGCTGGTGGATGCGCGTGTCCATGTCGGCGAGCCGGGGGCGGAGCATCGCGAGACCATCGCCTCGGCGAGCGCGGCCGCCGCCGCCGGCGGCGTCACCTCGATCATCACCATGCCCGACACCGACCCGGTGATCGACGACGTGGCGCTGGTCGAGTTCGTGCTGCGCACGGCGCGCGACACGGCGCTCGTCAACATCTTCCCGGCCGCCGCCATCACCAAGGGCCTCGAAGGCCGCGAGATGACCGAGTTCGGCCTGCTGCGCGAGGCCGGCGCGGTCGCCTTTACCGAAGGGCGCCACACCATCGCGTCGAGCCTCGTCATGCGCCGGGCGCTGACCTATGCCCGCGACTTCGGCGCCGTCATCGACCATGCGACGCAGGACCCCGACCTCGCCTCCTCCGGGGTGATGAACGAAGGGCTTTACGCGAGCTGGCTCGGCCTGCCCGGCATCCCGCGCGAGGCGGAAGCCATTCCCCTCGAACGCGACCTGATGCTGGCGCGGCTGACCAAGGGACGCTACCACGCCGCCAAGATCTCGGCCGCGATGTCGGCAAAGGCGGTTCACCGCGCCAAGGCGGACGGGGCCAACGTCACCGCCGGCGCGGCCATCGCCAGCCTGACGCTGAACGAGAACGA
>DAOMOI010000328.1:0-3155 GCA_035444225.1 Aquamicrobium sp.
CTCGATGAAGCTCAAGGCCCGGCGCTCGGCGTTCTCCTTGCCTTGCGCCAGCACCAGCGCCGCATCGTCGAGCGCGCGCACCACCGCGCGCACCGGCCGCCCGAGCGCCCGCGCCGCCTGCACGCGGCGATGGCCGTAGGCCGCCTGGTAAAACCCGCGCGCGGCCTTGTCCGCGTCGGCATGGGGACGCACCAGCACCGGCACCTGCTGGCCGTGCGCGGCGATGCTTTCCTTCAGCGCCGCGAAATCGGGATCGTCGGTCTCGCCCTTGCTCAGCCGGTCGGCGAAGGGCGACGGCTCGATCAGGGCCGCGTCGATCTCGACCACGCGCTCGCCCTCGGCCAGCATCTCGCGCAGCCGCCGCGCCTCGTCCGCCTCCTGCGACAGGGTCCCGAGCGACAGGCCCATCGCCTTGACCGCGCCCGAAGCCGTGCGCGGCGGCGCGGCAGAAGGCGTGACCGGCGGCGGCGCATCCGCCGCATCGCCCCCCTGCCCGCCGAGCAGCGAGCGCAGCCGGTCCTTGCGCGTGTTGTCCTTGCGCGTGTTCATGGCCACCTCCCTTGCTCCTTCTTCGCCGGCAATGATGCCCGCGACGCTGCGAGGTGTGGATAAATTGCCGGCAGAATCGGCCGGCCGCCGTTGCCAGCTGTCAACGCCCCTGCCCGGTCGATGCCCGTCCTCATGGCTTGCGGCCCCATGATTGCGCCAGCAGCGCCTCGATCTCGGCGTTGACGGCGTTGAGTGCCTCATAGGCGCGGTCGTAGGTGGCGCGGTTGAAGTTCTCGCGGCCGACCTCGTACAGCGTCTGCTTGCTCAGGCCGGCATCGGAGATCGCCGTCGATTTCAGCATCGGCGCGGTCAGCACCCGCTCGCCGAACTGGGTGCGCAGGAAGCCGGCGATCTGCGTCTGCGGCCCGTCATTGGGCTCGTAGCGGGTGATGAGATAGCGCAGAAAGTCGAAATTCAGCGCCCCGCCCGCCTCGCGCACCACCGACAGCAGGTCGGAGGTCATGAACAGGAACTGGCTCATCGAGGCCACGTCCAGCATCTGCGGATGAACGGTGACGATGACCGAGGTTGCCGCGCACAGCGCCGAGAGCGTCAGATAGCCGAGCTGCGGCGGGCAGTCGATGACGACGACGTCGTAATCGGCCTCCACCGACAGGATCGCCTGCTGGACGCGGGCGAAGAACAGCGCCCCGTCATTGCCGGAGCGACGCGCCAGGTGCTGCGGCGTCGTATGCTCGAACTCCTGCAATTCGAGATTGCCGGGCACGAGGTCGAGGCCGTCGAAATAGGTCGGCCGGATGATCGCGGCGAGATCGACGCGCTCCTCGTCATAGCGGATCGCGCCGTAAAGCGTGTCGTTGCCGGTGAGGTCGAGCTCGGGCTGATAGCCGAACAGCGCCGACAGCGAGGCCTGCGGGTCGAGGTCGATGGCCAGCGTGCGATAGCCTTGCAGCGCCAGATACTGCGCCAGATGGGCCGCGGTCGTGGTCTTGCCGGAGCCGCCCTTGAAATTGGTGACGGCGACGACCTGCAAATGCTCGCCCGGCTGGCGATGCTTGAGATAATGGCGCGCCTTGGCCTCGCCCTGCGCGGCAAGATGCCGGCGCAGCGCGTTGACGTCGGCCAGCGTATAGAGCCGGCGGCCGCCGGCGCCGGTTTCGGGCGAGGGGCCTTCGCCGGAGATGGAGAGCTGGCGCAGATAGCCGTCGCTGACGCCGACCAGCCGCGCCGCCTCGCCGCTGGAGAACGGGCGCAGGGTCTTCTGCGCGCTCGGCGGGAACAGCCGGCCGCGCAGCGCGGCAAGCTGCGCCGACAATGCCTGCGCGTCGCTGGCGATCTGCCGGTCGGCCGGCTCGGCCTCCGTCCCGATCCTGATTTCGTTCGTGCTCACCCGCACTCCTTGGCTATTACCGCATCGAGCGCCCCGGGCGGGAAACCCGCCGGCGCGACTCACCCGCGCTGCTCAATTCTACGCGACTATCCTGAAACTGACAGCTTGCACCGCGACTAACGGAAAAATCCGCGTTCTCGCTTTTCCGGCGTATCTACGCTGGGTCAAGCGGCGATTCCTGTCAAGCAAAAGAGGGTTAACGCAAATTAACCTTTATGCAACGCCGGCGAGGGGGAGTTGCCAGCTGTCAACCGGCCACGACGCCGAAGCCGGACTTGCATATATCCCTCAATCTTGCATAGAGGCTCTATGCAGCATCCCGGCCCGCGCCGATGTGGCGGCCGGGCACGGAAATGGGAGCGACCATGAGCCAAGCGGCCATCCTGACCTTCGACGAACTGAAGGCGCTGATCGCCGCGATCCTCGTCAATGCCGGGCTCTCGCCGCTGGCCGCGGGCTCGGTCGCCGCCACGATCGCCGCCGGCGAGCGCGACGCCTGCAAGTCGCACGGCGTCTACCGCATCGAGGGCTGCCTGCGCACGGTCAAGGCCGGCAAGGTGACGCCCGACGCGGTGCCGCAGCTGGCCGACGACGGCTCCGGCGTCATCCGCGTCGACGCCATGAACGGCTTCTCCGGCCCCGCCTTCGAGCTCGGCGCGCCGGTGGTGGCGGAACGGGCGAAGACGCTCGGCGTCGCCGCGCTGGTCATCAATCATTGCACGCATTTCTCCGCCCTGTGGCCCGAGGTCGAGACGCTGACCGGCATGGGCGTCGCCGCGCTCGCCATGTGCCCCTCCTATGCGACGGTCGCGCCGGCGGGCGGCGCCAGGCCGCTGCTCGGCACCAATCCGCTCGCCTTCGGCTGGCCGCGGCCGGGTGGCGACCCATACGTGTTCGACTTCGCCACCAGCGTCGCCGCGCGCGGCGAGATCGAGCTTTACCGCCGCGCCGGCAAGACGCTGCCGGAGGGCTGGGCCGTCGATGCCGAGGGCCGGCCGACCACCGACCCGGCCGCGGCGCTCGACGGCGCCATGCTGCCCTTCGGCGGCCACAAGGGCTCGGCGATCTCGACCATGATCGAGCTGCTCGCCGGCGCCATGATCGGCGACATGACCAGCACCGAGGCGCTCGACCATCTCGGCACCACGACGCTGGCGCCGCACCATGGCGAGCTGATCCTCGCCTTTTCGCCCGAAACTTTCGCCGCCGGCCGGGGCGGTCCGTTCGCGAAGGCCGAGGCGCTGCTCGAGGCCAT
>DAOMOI010000329.1:0-3149 GCA_035444225.1 Aquamicrobium sp.
TGATCTCCATCGTCCCGTCCGCATGCTCGACGACGGCCGTGCAGCTTTCCACCCAATCGCCGGTGTTGATGTAGGCGAGGCCGTCGAAATCGCGTTGCGTCGCGTGGTGGATATGGCCGCAGATGACGCCGTCGACGCCCTGGCGTTCGGCCTCGGACGCCAGCGTTTCCTCGAAGCGGCCGATGAAATTGACGGCGTTCTTGACCTTGAGCTTCGCCCAGGCGGAGAGGGACCAGTAGGTCAGGCCGAGCCGGCGGCGGATGCGATTGACCCGCGTGGACAGGGCCAGCGCGACCTCGTAGGCCCAGTCGCCGAGGAAGGCGAGCCATCTGGCATGGCGCACCACCACGTCGAAGACGTCGCCGTGAATGACGAGATAGCGCCTGCCGTCGGCCGCCTCGTGGATCGCCGTTTCGCAGACCTCGATGCCGCCGAAATGCGTCCCGTAGAAATCGCGCAGGAACTCGTCATGGTTGCCGGGGATGTAGATCACCCGGGCGCCCTTGCGCGCCTTGCGCAGGATCTTCTGGACCACGTCGTTGTGCGACTGCGGCCAATACCAGCCATTGCGCAGCCGCCAGCCGTCGACGATGTCTCCGATCAGGTAGATGGTGTCGGCGTCGTGTTCCCGCAGGAACTCGAGAAGCGCATCGGCCTGCGCTCCCCTGGTGCCGAGATGCACGTCCGAAATGAAGAGGCTGCGATAGCGCCGGGCAACCTGCTCGACGGTCGAATCGGTGTGATGGGTCCGTTTCATGCGCGTATTTCAGCAATCACGGATTACACGCGGATGACACACGCGTCGAAGATCGCCCACCCCCACCAGTATCTCACCTGGGCGCAATCACCGGCGGCGTCGGCTCAGGAGCGCAGTTCGAGGATGACGGAGCCGGCCGAGCGCGTGCCGCGAACTACCCCCCGCCACCCCTGTCCCGCCGACCCCTCGACGATCTCGTCGCACCCGAAGTCGCGAAGTGGGTCGGCGATCAGCCTGGCGCCAGATGGCGAATTTCCTCGGTGAGTTCGACGAAACGGTTCCTCACGGGCACGGCTGGTTCTCCGGATGGCCTCTTGCACCGCCTGCTGGCGAATATCGCCGACGATGCGAACGCGAACCCGGCGGGTCCAACACCTGCGCCATGGCCGCGCCCAGCGCGTCCGCCACGCCCGCATGCTCGATGCGGTGACCGACCAGGGTGAAGATCGAGAGAGGTATTCACGCGCCGCATGATATATAAGCTAGATGGACAAGTCGCGCCTGCGGACGCAATAGGGACGGGCGCGAGAAAGAATTCGCGCGGCCGGCACAGGAGAACAGCCATGAGGGAAGCCGTCATCGTCAGCACTGCCCGCACCGGGATCGGCAAGGCCTATCGCGGCGCGCTCAACGCCACCAGGTCGCCGACGCTGACCGGCCACGTCCTCGACCATGCGATCCGCCGCGCCGGCATCGAGGCCGGCGAGATCGACGATTTCGTGCTGGGCACGGTGCTCGCCGCCGGCACGGCTGGCATGAACCTGGCGCGCAATGCCGTGTTCGCGGCCGGTGCGCCGGTGAGCGTTTCGGGCCAGACGCTCGATCGCCAGTGCGCGTCGGGGCTGATGGCCATCGCCACCGCTGCCAAGCAGGTGATCGTCGACGGCATGGACATCGTCGCGGCCGGCGGGCAGGAGAACATCTCGGCCGTGCAGGACCGCTATTTCGCCTGGATCGGCGAGGATGCCGATCCGAACGTCATCGCCAAGGTGCCGCACGCCTATATGCCGATGCTGAGGACCGCCGAGTTCGTGGCCGCCAAATACGGGGTCAGCCGCGAGGCGCAGGACGAATATGCCTTGCAGTCGCAGCAGCGCACGGCGGCGGCGCAGGCTGCCGGCCGCTTCGACGACGAGATCGTGCCGTTCACCACGACGATGCTGGTCAAGGACAAGGAGAGCGGCGCGGTCTCGAAGCAAGAGGTCACGCTCGACAGCGACGAGGGCAACCGGCCTTCGACCACGCTCGAGAGCCTCGCCGGGCTCAAGCCCGTGATCGAGGGCGGTGTCATTACCGCCGGCAATGCGAGCCAGCTTTCCGACGGCGCCTCCGCCTGCATCGTCATGGATTCGAAGCTGGCGGAAAAGCGCGGGCTGAGCCCCCTCGGCATCTATCGCGGCATGGCGGTGGCGGGCTGCGCGCCGGAGGAGATGGGCATCGGCCCGGTCTACGCCGTGCCGAAGCTGCTCAGGCAGCACGGCCTCAAGGTCGAGGACATCGGCCTGTGGGAACTCAACGAGGCCTTCGCCGTGCAGGCGCTCTATTGCCGCGGCCATCTCGGCATCGACCCCGCCCTCTACAATGTCGACGGCGGCGGCATCTCCATCGGCCACCCCTACGGCATGACGGGCGCGCGCCTCGTCGGCCACGCGCTGATCGAGGGCCGCAGGCGCGGGGCGAAATATGTCGTGGTGACGATGTGCGTCGGCGGCGGCATGGGCGCGGCCGGGCTGTTCGAGGTGAACGGATAGAGCCTGCTCTACCCGGATGCGCCAGACAAAAGAAATGCCCGGCGCACACTTGCAATTCGGTGGCCGACCGGCTAGGAAGCCGCCCTGTGGAAGGTGGCGGCCCGCGGTCGCTGACAACCGCCTCCGCAATTTGAGACGCGCCCGTAGCTCAGCTGGATAGAGCACCAGACTACGAATCTGGGGGTCAGAGGTTCGAATCCTTTCGGGCGCGCCATTTCAGTACAGAACTCTTAAACGCCGAACGCCGTTGGTTTCCCGCTTAAGCGGCGGCCAGCGTTCGCAACAATTTCGACTTCGATCCCATGATGCGAACCTCGTCGTCGGCAACCTCGACACGCTGCGCCAGCGCGCGTAGATGGTCGCGGCGGTAGCCGCCATCGTTGAGCCTGATCCGTTCACGGGCTTTGCGGGCAAACCCCTTGAGCATATCGGGGGTGACGCCCTGATTGCCTGAACTATCGAGCGCGAGCTGCGTGCGCTCCGCGTCGGCGGCGGCTTGATCCCGCAATGCCTTGAGGCTCACCATCCGCTCTTTCGTCCTTGTCCACCATGCCCGCTTCGATGGCGTCAAAGAGACGGCCGAGCCGCTGGTCGGCTTCCGTGATTCGCCTTTGAAGCTCGGCAAGATGCTCGCGGCGGCG
>DAOMOI010000330.1:0-3133 GCA_035444225.1 Aquamicrobium sp.
ATATCGACGTCACCTACATCCTCGACGGCTGGCACGGCGATTCGAGCCGCATGTATCCGGTCGGCCAGATCAAGCGCGCCGCCGAGCGGCTGATGGAAGTGACGCATGAAAGCCTCCTGCGCGGCATAGCGGCGGTGAAGCCCGGCGCGCGCACCGGCGCCATCGGCGCCGCGATCCAGTCCTACGCCGAAGGAGAGCGCTGCTCGGTGGTGCGCGACTTCTGCGGCCACGGCGTCGGCCGCCTGTTCCACGACGCGCCCAACATCCTGCATTACGGCAGCGCCAACGAGGGCGTGGAGATGCGGCCGGGCATGATCTTCACCATCGAGCCGATGCTCAACCTCGGCAAGCCGCATGTGAAGGTGCTGGCCGACGGCTGGACCGCCGTGACCCGCGACCGCTCGCTGAGCGCGCAATACGAGCACACGGTCGGCGTCACCGAGGATGGCTGCGAGATCTTTACCCTGTCGCCGGCCGGCCTGTTCGCGCCGGGGCTTGCGGCCTGAACCGGACCGCCTATCCTGAGCCGCACGGTCAGCGAGGGACGGGCATGGCAGGCGACGACGGCGACGAGCGCGGCTTCTTCTCCGAAGTGCCGCTTGCCGGGCGGCAGGAAGCCAGGAAAACGGCGCAAAAGCCCCATTATCACGGCCATCGCGAGCGGCTGCGCGAACGTTTTCGCGAATCGGGCGCCGGGGCCCTCGCCGACTACGAGCTTCTCGAGCTTCTGCTGTTCCGCTCCGTCGCCCGCGCGGACACCAAGGCCACGGCCAAGGCGCTGATCGAGCGTTTCGGCTCCTTCGCCGAGGTGCTGGGCGCGCCGGAGCATCTGCTGCGCGAGGTCAAGGGTGTCGGCGAGATCGCCGCGCTCGACATCCGCGCCATCGCCGAGGCCGCCCGGCGCATGACACGCGGCGAAGTGGCCAAACGCCCCGTGCTCGGCTCTTGGCTCCAGGTAATCGACTATTGCCGCATGGCGATGGCGTTCGAGCCGCGCGAGCAGTTCCGCATCCTGTTCCTCGACAAGAAGAACGCGCTGATCGCGGACGAGGTGCAGCAGTCCGGCACCGTCGACCATACGCCGGTCTATCCGCGAGAGGTGGTGCGCCGGGCGCTGGAGCTATCCGCCACCGCCATCATCCTCGTTCACAACCACCCGTCAGGCGACCCGACGCCGTCGCGTGCCGACATCGAGATGACGAAGACCATCATCGACACCGCGCGCCCCCTCGGCATCGCCGTCCACGACCACATCATCGTCGGCCGCGAAGGCCACGCCAGCCTGAAGGGGCTGCAATTGATCTGAACGGTGAACACACCGTAACGGCCGGGCACGCAGCCGTGAGATGCGGCAGCACGTTGACGGGGCTAGAAAGGACGTAGTCCTTTCCGCGCTCGCGAATGGAACGCCCGATGAAAAACGATCTCACACGCCGCCGCCTGCTGCACCTTGCCGGCGTCCCCACGGCCGGCGCCGCGATGGCAGGCGCCGTGCGCGCCGAAGGCGGCCCGCTCCATCCCGTCGGCACGCCGCAGGCGGGCGACCCCGCCCCCGGCACGCTGCCTTTCGCCAACCTGACGCCCATACGCTGCGGAGAAGCCGCCTTGCGCGTGCGCGACCTCGACGGCATGGTCGCCTTCTACCGCGACGCCATCGGCCTCGAAACGCTCGCGCGCACGCCGGAGGGTGCGACGATGGGCGTGGCCGGCGTGTCGCTTCTGCATCTCGTCTCACGTCCCGACGCGCCCTACGGGCAGCCGAACCAGGCCGGCCTGTTCCACATCGCCTTCCTGATGCCGACGCGCGCCGACCTCGCCCGCTGGCTGGTCCACGCCGCGTTGACGCAGCTCCGGCTTACCGGCTTCGCCGACCACGACGTCAGCGAGGCGATCTATCTCGACGACCCCGAGGGCAACGGCCTGGAAATCTACGCCGACCGCCCGAAGGAGCGCTGGCAGTGGAACGGCGGCGTCGTCACCATGGGCACCCGCCCGCTCGACATCGACGCCCTCGTCGCGCTGACGGATACGACGCGCGACACCTATGAAGGCGCGCCCGACCGTCTCAGGATCGGCCACATGCACCTGCGCGTCGGCGACATCGCCACGGGCCGCGCATTCTACCAGCAGGCGCTCGGCCTCGATTCGACGCGCGGGGAAAGCCGGACATCGGCGTTCCTGTCCTCCGGCGGCTATCACCACCACGTCGCGATGAACGTCTGGAACAGCGCGGGCGCGGGCCGGCGCGACGATGCCGCCACCGGCCTCGACTGGTTCTCGCTTCACGTCGCCGACGACGCGATCTTCGCCGGGCAGGCAAAGCGGCTGAACAGCGCCGCGACCAGCGGCACGATCGAGGCGCGCGACCCATGGGGCACCCTCGTGCGGCTCGTTAAGATATAGCCGCAGCACCCTGTCGTGAAAAAGAAAAAGGCCGCTGATGAAGCGGCCTTTTCTTTTCCGTTGTTTCGGCGCGTGTTACTCGCCGGAATCGTCCTTGGCGGCGGCCTTCTTCTTCGGCGCCGCCTTCTTCTTCTCGCCCCCGGCGGCCTCACCCTTGTCGGCCTCGCCCTTGTCGGCGTCGGCGGCCTTCTTCGAAGCGGCCTTCTTGGCCGGCTTCTTGGCTTCCTTGGTCTCGGCTTCGGCCTCGTCCTCGGCGAGCAGCTCGTCCTTGGACACCTTCTGGTCGGTGACCGAGATCACGCCGAGCAGATGGTCGACCACCTTCTCCTCGAACAGCGGCGCGCGGATCGAGGCGAGCGCGCCGGGGTTGGAGCGGTAATATTCGTAGACCTGCTGCTGCTGGCTCTGCGGGATGCGGCGGATCTGCTCGAACAGCGCGCGCTGAAGCTCGTCGTCCGAGACCTCGACCCCGGCCTTCTCGCCGATGTCGGCAAGGACGAGGCCGAGACGGACGCGGCGCTCGGCGAGCCGCTGATACTCGATGCGGGCCTCGGCCTCGGTCGTCTCCTCGTCCTCGAAGGTGCGGCCGGCGCGGGCGAGGTCGGCGTTGACCTGCGCCCAGATATTGTTGAACTCGGCCTCGACCAGCTTGGACGGCGCCTCGAACTTGTAGGTCTCGTCGAGCGCGTCGAGCAGCTGGCGCTTGGCCTTCTGGCGGGTGACGGCGCCG
>DAOMOI010000331.1:0-3129 GCA_035444225.1 Aquamicrobium sp.
CTCGTTGCGGTAGTTTTCGTGGCAGGAACCGCAGCTTGCGCCGACCGGGCCGAAGGCGGCCTGAAAGGCGGCGAGGTCCTGCGGCGCGGCGGCGACGGCGGCGGCGACGGCCTGCGCATATTTCTCGCTTTCGGCCTTGAAGGCGTCGAAGTTTTCCCAGATCGCCGGGGCGGCCTTGGTGTCGCCGGTGTCGCTGCCCTCGGGCCACAGCGCGTCGATGTCGGCGCCGCCCTCGGCGTTGGTTTCCAGCTTGGCCAGCGCCTCGTTGACGGTCGCGGCGTCGAAATCGGCCCGGCCCTGGGCGATCGGGCCGAGGATGCGCATGATCTGGCCGCGCTCCTTCATGTTCGCCTTGCGCTGTTCGAGAGGGTCTGCGGCGGCGCCGGCGATGGTGACGGAAAGAGCAGCGGCGGCGAGGACGAACAGTTTCATGAAATGCTCCGTTTGCTGGCAAATGCTGGCGCGAGAACGCGATCTTGGCGGATTCGGCCGCAAGATGAAGTCAAAACAATGCTGCGCTGCGTCACGCTTGCGTGATGGCGCGCATATGAAAAAGCCCCGGCGAACCGGGGCTTTTCCTGTGACGCAGGGCAGGGGGCTTACTTCGCCGCCGCTTCGTAGCGCTCGAGCACGTAGTCCCAGTTGATGAGGCTGTCGACGAAGGCTTCGAGATATTTCGGGCGGGCATTGCGGTAGTCGATGTAGTAGGAGTGCTCCCACACGTCGACGCCGAGGATCGGCTCGGCCCCATGGACCAGCGGGTTCTCGCCGTTCGGGGTCTTGGAGATTTCCAGCTTGCCGTTCTTGAGCGAAAGCCAGGCCCAGCCCGAACCGAACTGGGTGGTGCCGGCATTGATGAAGTCGGCGCGGAACTTGTCGTAGCCGCCGAGGTCGGAATCGACCGCCTTCTGCAGCGCGCCCGGCAGGCTCTTGCCGCCGCCGCCCTTCTTCATCCACTTCCAGAAATGGATGTGGTTGTAGTGCTGGGCGGCGTTGTTGAACAGGCCCTGGTTCTTGCCGAACGAGGCCTTCACCACCTCCTCGACCGACTTGCCTTCCATGCCGGCCTCGGCGGCCAGCTTGTTGCCGTTGTCGACATAGGCCTTGTGGTGCTTGTCGTGGTGGTATTCGAGCGTCTCCTTCGACATGAAGGGCTGGAGCGCCTCGTAGTCGTAAGGCAGTTCGGGAAGTTCAAAGGCCATGGAAAATCTCCCTTCATGACATCAAGCGGGGGCGGGTGACATCTCCTAGATAGGCATGGCGCGTGGCTGCGCAATCGCCCTTCCGAGGATATGTTTTCCGGCGCTATCGCACGGGTGTGGAATGCGCCCACTCCCAATAGAGTTCCCGCGCCCTTTTGGCCACAGGCCCCGGCTGAAGATCGCGGTCCTCGATCCGGACAACGGGCACCACCTTGGAATGGTTGCCGGTGGAGAAGATTTCGTCCGCCGTCATGAAGTCGGCGACGGAGAGCGTCTTCTCGCTGACCCGGTAGCCGGCGGCCGTCAGCAGCGAGATGGTGCGCGCCCGCGTGATGCCGGACAGGAAGGCGCCGTTGGCGACCGGGGTGAAGACGTGGCCGTCCTTGACCATGAAGATGTTGGACGAGGCGGTCTCGGCGACGTTGCCCAGCATGTCGAGGACGAGCGCGTTGTCGAAGCCGCGCGCCTTGGCGTCCATGATGGCGCGGCCGTTGTTGGGATAGAGGCAGCCGGCCTTGGCGTTGGTGGGCATGGTCTCGATGGTCGGCCGGCGAAAGCGCGACACGGTGACGGAAAAGCCCGACGGCGGCAGCATCGGCGCCTCGTAGAGGCACAGGCAGAAGCGTGTCGTCTCGGGATCGGCCGGCACGCCCATATAGCCGCCGTCCTCGGCCCAGTACATCGGCCTTATATAGACGGCGGTGTCGCGGTCGAACTTGCGCAGGCCCTCCCAGGTCAGCGCCTCGATCTCCTGCGCCGCCATGGTCGGCTTCAGGCCGAGCGCGGCGGCCGACGCATTGACGCGCTGGCAATGCAGGTCGAGGTCGGGCGCGATGCCCTCGAACCAGCGCGCGCCGTCGAACACGCTCGACCCCAGCCACATCGCATGGGTGCGCGGCCCGACGATGGCGACGTTGCCCTCGTGCCAGTCGCCGTCAACGAATGTCCATGTCCGGGTCCAGGCGGGAGAGGTGCGGCTCATCGGGCAGTTTCCTTGGCTGTCATCATTCAGGCGGGCATCGAAATCCCTTTGGACGGCCGCGTCAACCGGCAGGGCCGAGCTTTCTTCGGTCCAGCACGGGCGGCTTGACCGGAACCGGCGAAAGGAGTTCAAGTCGCCCGCGAAAGCCCGGCGAAAGGCCCGGCGAGAGGCAGGGTCCCATGGCATATTCCGCTTACGTCTTCGACGCCTACGGCACCCTGTTCGACGTGCACGCGGCCGTGCGCCGCCACGCGGCGGCCATCGGCCCGGGCGGCCAGCTGCTGTCCGAGATCTGGCGCGCCAAGCAGCTCGAATATTCGTGGGTGCGCACGCTGATGGGCAGCTATCGCGATTTCTGGCAACTGACGGAGGAGGCGCTCGACCACGCCTTCGACAAGGTGCCTTCCGCCGATCGCGGCCAGCGCCAGAACCTGCTCGACGCCTATTGGCGGCTCGACTGCTACCCGGAGGTGCCGGCGGTGCTGAAGGCGCTGAAGGCGGCCGGCGCGCGCATCGCCATCCTGTCCAACGGCTCGCCCGCCATGCTCGAATCGGCCGTGCGCTCGGCCGCGCTCGACCTCGTCGTCGATGAAATCTTCTCGGTCGATGCCGTGCGCCGGTTCAAGACCGACCCGCAGGTCTACGACATGGTCACGACCGCCTGGCGGCTCTATCCGCAGGCGGTGTCGTTCCAGTCGTCCAACCGCTGGGACGTGGCCGGCGCGCAGAAATTCGGCTTCCGCACCATCTGGATCAACCGCCACGGCCAGCCGGACGAGTATCTCGACCACGAGCCCGCCCTCATCCTGCCGTCGCTGGAGGGCCTGTCGGGCGCCGCATGAGCGCCCTGCTGTTGCCGCGGGGCAACAGGACGGGCTCGCCCCGGCGTTTGCCATTTGTTATCCATGTTGCGAACAAACTGCGCGACAGCTTCGCCACCCGGTC
>DAOMOI010000332.1:0-1973 GCA_035444225.1 Aquamicrobium sp.
CGTCGTCATGCGCGGCGGCAAGGTGGTCGAGGAAGGCCCCTCGCGGCAGATCTTCGAAAACCCGCAGAGCGACTACACCAGGGCGCTGATCGCGGCGGCCTTCGACATGGCGACGGCGCCGGCCGGCGTCGTCAGCCAATAGGAGCCTTGCGGACGGCGCTTCCGGCGCCGCCGGCTTCGCCCTATAAGAGCCCATGTCGTCCAAGCGAATCGCCGGCCCGGAGATCGAGCGCCTGATCCAGCTTCTGGCCAAGGTGCCGGGGCTGGGGCCGCGCTCGGCGCGGCGCGCGGCACTTCATCTCATCAAGAAGAAGGAGCAGTTGCTCGGGCCGCTCGCGCTTGCCATGGGCGAGGCGGTGGAGAAGGTGCGCGTCTGCTCGACCTGCGGCAATGTCGATACATCCGACCCCTGCACCGTCTGCACCGACCCGCGCCGCGACAACGCGACGCTGATCGTGGTCGAGGACGTGTCCGACCTGTGGGCGCTGGAGCGGGCGGGCGCGATCAGCGCGCGCTACCATGTGCTCGGCGGCACGCTGTCGCCGCTCGACGGCGTCGGGCCGGACGACCTGAACATCCGCTCGCTGGTCTCGCGCGTCGCCGCCGGCGGCGTGACGGAGGTGATCCTCGCCGTCAACGCCACCGTCGAGGGCCAGACCACCGCGCACTACATCACCGACCAGCTCGCCGGGCTCGACGTCAAGGTGACGCGGCTGGCGCATGGCGTGCCGGTCGGCGGCGAGCTCGACTATCTCGACGAAGGCACGCTTGCCGCCGCGCTCAGGTCGCGGACGGCCTTCTGACGGATTTCCTTTCAAGGAGAACGCCATGAGACGCCCAACGAGACGCCTTTTCAGCGCGATCCTGTTCCTCCTCGCCGCAGCCCTGCCGGCAGCGGCGCAAGGCATCGAGGCGCAGTTCCGCCAGTGGCTCCAGAACGACCTCTGGCCCGAGGCGCGCGGGCGCGGCATCTCGGCCGAGACTTTCAACGCCGCCTTTTCCGGCGTCTCGGTCAACCTGAAGCTGCCCGATCTCGTCCTGCCCGGCCAGAAGCCGGACGCGCCCCGCACTCAGCATCAGGCCGAGTTCGGCGCGCCGGGCAATTATTTCGCCGAGAACATCGTCGCCGGCGTCACCGGCGGCGGGCGCAGCCGCGCCGCACGGCTGAAGCCAGCGCTCGACGCCATCGAGCGCAGTTCAGGCGTGCCGGGCGGCATCGCGCTGGCGATATGGGGGCGCGAATCAGGCTTCGGCGCGGCCAAGATCCCGCACAACGCATTCGAGGTGCTGGCGACCAAGGCGTTCCTCGCCACCCGCAAGGAGATGTTCCGCAAGGAGGTGCTGGCGGCGCTGGAGATGGTCGAGCGCCGCCACGTGTCCGTCGCGGCGATGAAATCCTCATGGGCGGGCGCGCTCGGCCAGCCGCAATTCCTGCCGACCTCCTATCTGGCGCATGCCGTCGATGGCGACGGCGACGGCCGCGCCGACATCTGGGGGTCGCAGGCCGACACGCTCGCCTCCATCGCCAACTATCTCGCCCATCACGGCTGGGTGAAGGGGCGCGACTGGGGCTTCGAGGTGACGGTGCCGCAAAACGTCTCCTGCGCGCTCGAGGGGCCGGATCGCGGCCGGCCCATCGCCGACTGGGCGGCGATGGGCATCGCCCGCGTCAACGGCAGGCCGTTTCCCGAGCACGAGGCGCGGCAGGAGGGCTATCTCATGATGCCGGCCGGGCGCAACGGCCCGGCCTTCATCGTCACGCCCAATTTCTACGTGCTGAAGAAATACAACGAGAGCGACCTTTACGCGCTGTTCGTCGGCCATGCGGCCGACCGCATCGCCTATGGCGACCGGCGCTTCGCCGGCAACTGGGGCAAGGTCGACAAACTTCTGCGCTCCGACATCGCCGCCATGCAGCGCGGGCTTGAGAAGCTCGGCTACGACGTCGGCGGCGCCGACGGCCTGCCCGGCTT
>DAOMOI010000332.1:1983-3109 GCA_035444225.1 Aquamicrobium sp.
CCCGCCGCTCGATCGGCGAATGGCAGGCGAAGGCCGGCCGCGCGCCGACCTGCTTTCCCGACGCCGCGCTGGTCAGGGCGCTCAGGTAGAACCGGCCGGCGTGGCGGCGGCGTCTTCCTCGTCATCCTCATCCTCGCTCTGCTGCGCGGCGAGGAAGTTGCCGAAGGCCTGCAGCCCCTCGAAATGGTCGCAGAACACCTTGACGACCACGAGCAGCGGCACGGCGATCAGCGCGCCGATGAAGCCCCACAGCCACGACCAGAAGGCGACGGCGATGAAGATCGCCACCGCATTCAGCTCCAGCCGGCGGCCGACGATCAGCGGCGTGACGATCTGGCCCTCGAGCACGTTGCAGGCGACGACGAAGGCCGGCGCGACCATGGCATAGCCCAGGCTGTCGAACGAGACGATCGAGATCGCGGCGACGACGACAATGGTGGCGAGCGCGCCGATATAGGGCAGGAAGTTGAGCAGCGCCGCCATCACACCCCAAAGGAACGGCGTCGGCATGCCGATGGCCCACAGGCCGAGCGCGATGACCGCGCCGAGCCCGGCATTGATGACCGCCACCGTGAGCAGGTAGCGCGAGACCTCGCGCTCGACGTCGTAGACGATGCGCAACGCGCGCTTCTTCTCGCTCATCGTGGCGAAAGACTGGACGATCTTCTCGTAGAACAGCGTGCCGGAAGCGAGCAGGAACAGCGACAGCACGAAGACGATAGCCGCATTGGTGGCGATGGACAGCATGGTGCCGGCGGCCTGCGACAGGATGCCGGGCTGCTGCACCGCCACCTTCATCACGCCGGCCTCGTTGACCGTGTCGGTGACGTTGTCGATCTGGGCCGAGATCTGCATCAGCCGGTCGAACGGCCCGCGCAGCTCCTCGACGCGCTCGGTCAGCGTGCGGCCGATCTGCGGCGCGTCGTTGATGAGCTGCATCAGCGGACCCGAAAGCAGGTAGCCGCCGAGGCCGACCGCTCCGGCCGAGAACAGGACGAGCAGCGTCGCCGAAAGCGCGGACGGGACCCCGCGCTTGCGCAGGAACCGCACGATGGGGGTGAGCGTCAGCGCGAACAGGAAGGCGAGGATGACCGGCATGAAGAACTCGCGGCCGAAATAGAGCGCG
>DAOMOI010000333.1:0-3071 GCA_035444225.1 Aquamicrobium sp.
TGCCGCGCAGGTCGCCTGCGTTCTCGAAGAACGCGCCGGTGCGCGTCGAGGTGCGGTTGTAGACGGCGACCGGATAGCCCTTTTCGGCCATGTTGAGGGTAAGCCCCGATCCCATGACACCGAGACCGATCAGTCCGATTTCCGCTTTGGTCATGATTGCTCCCAGGTCAGCCGGGCTTCCGGCAAGAACAGCCATGATGAACAGGCCGGCAGGCAGGGACAAGCCGCGACCGTGCATGGCTGCCATACCCGATGCAGCGCACAATTATTTGTTCGCAACTGCGTGAAACGAAGACGAGCGCGCCGGCGGGACTACTTCCTGCGCCGCCTGCGGCCGTAAAGCTCCAGCCGGTGATGGACGATGTCGTAGCCGAGGGCGCGGGCGATCTCCTGCTGAAGTTCCTCGATCCGGTCGGACTGGAACTCGATGACGTCGCCGGTGTCGATGTCGATCAGGTGGTCGTGATGGTCGCCGGCGGCCGGCTCGAAGCGCGACGGGCCGCCCTCGAAGGCATGGCGGTGGATGGCGCCGATGCCTTCGAGCAGCTTCATGGTGCGGTAGACGGTGGAGAGCGAGATGCCACGGTCGATCTCGACCGCGCGGCGGAAGATCTCCATGGCGTCGGGATGGTCGCCGGCCTCGGACAGGATGGCGAGGATGATGCGGCGCGGGCGCGTGATGCGCATGCCCGCCTCGCGGAGCGCGGTCTCGTAGTCGGGGGCCGGGTTCGCCATCTCGTTCATGGCGGCGACTATGCGTCAGGCCGGCGCGGGATGCAAAGCGCGATGCCGGACAATGTGTCGCTTGCGCGCGCCCTTTCACCGGGGAAAGCGGCATGTTGGAAATGCCCGCCCCGCATCATCGATCCCGAGAGCTGATGACGGAAGCGTAGAGGCCCGTCCTCGCCATCATCATCGCAACCGACCGGCATTCCTTCAATTGCAAACAATTTGCAATTGCATTGATGAATTGCCGGGAAGGCACTATCTATGACTGTCAGCAAGCGTTCCCCCTCCTCGATGCCAGCGGATTGCAATGTCGTTCAGAAGTCTTCTCGCCGCCGTGATGCTCGGCCTCGCCGCCACCCCCGCCGCCGCGGAAGCGGCCAGGCTCAAGGTCGTGACCACCTTCACCGTCATCGCCGACATCGCCCGCAACGTGGCGGGCGAGGCGGCGACGGTCGAATCCATCACCCGACCCGATGCCGAGATCCACAACTACCAGCCGACGCCGGGCGACATCCTCAAGGCGCAGGATGCCGACCTCATCCTGTGGAACGGGCTCAATCTCGAGCAATGGTTCGAGCGGTTCTTCCGCAACCTGAAGGACGTGCCGGGCGTCGTGGTCAGCGAGGGCGTCGAGCCGCTCGGCATCCGCGACGGCCCCTATTCCGGCAAGCCCAACCCGCATGCGTGGATGTCGCCGGCCGATGCGCTCATCTATGTCGAGAACATCCGCGCCGCGCTTGCGGAACACGATCCCGACAACGCCGCGACCTATGCGACGAATGCCGAGGCCTATGCGGCCGAGATCGAGGCGGTCGCCGGGCCGATCCGCGAGCGGCTCGCCGCGATCCCCGAGAACAAGCGCTGGCTCGTCACCAGCGAGGGCGCGTTCTCCTATCTGGCGCGCGATTTCGGCCTGAGGGAGCTTTATCTGTGGCCGATCAACGCCGACAGCCAGGGCACGCCGCAGCAGATCAGGAAGGTCATCGACGCGGTGCGGGCGCATTCCATTCCCGCCGTGTTCAGCGAAAGCACGGTCTCGCCCGACCCGGCGATGCAGGTGGCGCGCGAGACGGGCGCGCATTATGGCGGCGTGCTCTATGTCGACTCGCTGTCCGGCCCCGACGGGCCGGTGCCGACCTATCTCGACCTCCTGAAGGTCACGACCGGGACGATCGCGGAAGGACCGTCGCGATGAATGACGGCCTCGACGTCCGCGGCGTCTCCGTCACCTATGCCAACGGGCAGGCGGCGCTGCGCGACGCCTCCTTCTCCATCCCGCGCGGCACGATCACGGCGCTGGTCGGCGTCAACGGCTCGGGCAAGTCGACGCTGTTCAAGGCGATCATGGGCTTCGTGCCGCTGGCCTCCGGCTCGGTCTCGATCATGGGCGAGCCGGCGGCGCGCGCGCTCAAGCGCAACGCGGTCGCCTATGTGCCGCAGGCCGAGGAGGTGGACTGGAGCTTTCCCGTCCTCGTCGAGGACGTGGTGATGATGGGCCGCTACGGCCACATGAACTTCCTGCGCGTGCCCGCCGCCCGCGACCGGGCCAAGGTGGCCGAGGCGCTGGAGCGCGTCGGCATGACGGCCTATGCGAAGCGCCAGATCGGCGAGCTTTCCGGCGGGCAGAAGAAGCGCGTCTTCCTTGCCCGCGCGCTGGCGCAGGAGGGCGAGGTGATCCTGCTCGACGAGCCGTTCACCGGCGTCGACGTCACCACCGAGGAGGCGATCGTCGCGCTGCTGAAGGGCTTGCGCGCCGAAGGCCGCGTCATGCTGGTCTCGACGCATAATCTCGGTTCCGTGCCGGAATTCTGCGACCGCGCGGTGCTGATCAAGGGCACGATCCTCGCGCACGGGCCGACGCAAGAGGTGTTCAACCGCGCCAATCTGGAACGTGCCTTCGGCGGTACGCTGCGCCATTTCGTGCTCGGCGGGCCGGACCTGCACGACGACGAGGACGAGCGCGCCGTTACCGTCATCACCGACGACGAGCGGCCCTTCGTCATCTACGACGAAAGAAAATGAGCGTCCTTCTCGAACCCTTCGCCTATGGCTACATGGTCAACGCCATGTGGGTGTCGGCGCTGGTCGGCGCGGTCTGCGCCTTCCTGTCGGCCTATCTGATGCTCAAGGGCTGGTCGCTGATCGGCGACGCGCTGTCGCACGCCATCGTGCCGGGCGTGGCCGGCGCCTACATGCTCGGCCTGCCCTTCGCCTTCGGCGCCTTCTTTTCCGGCGGTCTGGCCGCGGGAGCGATGCTGTTCCTGAGCCGGCAGACACGGCTGAAGGAGGACGCCGTCATCGGCCTGATCTTCACCTCCTTCTTCGGCCTCGGCCTGTTCATG
>DAOMOI010000334.1:0-3066 GCA_035444225.1 Aquamicrobium sp.
CCCGGCGAGCTTGCCCAGCATCTCGCGCGACAGTTCGGCCAGCGCGCGGCCCGCGCGGCATTGAGGTCCCGTGATCGCCATGTCTCCTTTCCAGGCCGTGCCGCCTATGCGGCGGCGGTCTGGCGCGGCCCCTCGGCCGCCGGCCCCAGCCTGATCGACGCCTTGATCGGCAGATGGTCGGAAGCGACGCGCGCCAGCGGCGTATCGTGCAGTTCGACGCCGCAGATCAGATCATGCGGCTTGCCCAGCACCCTGTCGAGGGCGAGCATGGGAAAGCGCGAGGGAAAGCTCGGCAGCGTCGCGTGCAGCGGCCCGAAATCGGGCGCGAGCCCGTTGAGCGACGAGCGCCGGCCCAGCCGCCATTCGTTCAGGTCGCCCATCAGCAGCGTCGGCCGCTCGTCATTCGCCTGCGCCTCGGAAAGCAGGGTCTCGACCTGCTTGGCGCGCGAATTGCGCAGCAATCCAAGATGCGCGGCGATGATGCGCAGCGGCCCCGCGCCCAGCGTGAGGTCGATGACGACCGCCCCGCGCGGCTCCACCCCCGGCAGCGCGAGCTGGCGCGCCGACGTCACGGTTCCCTCGCGAAACAGGATCAGGTTGCCGTGCCAGCCATGCTGGCCGTTCGGGCCGCTCACCGGCACCGGCACGAGCCCGCATTCATGCGCCATCCGGTCGAGGTCGAGAAGGCTTTCGCGCTCGCCGAAGCGCCCGCTCGCCTCCTGAAGCGCCACCACGTCGGCATCCAGCTCGCGGATCACCGAGATGATGCGGGCGGGATCGAAGCGCCTGTCCAGCCCGACGCCCTTATGGACATTGTAGGAGGCGATCAGCGTGTCGCCGCCGTCCGGCATGAAGGACAGGGCGATATCGGGCCTCACGCCGCGCAGCAGCGCGGGAATACGCGAAAATGCCTTTCCTTCCGTCGTTGCCGTCTTCGTCTTGCGGTCTTTCCTTCGAAGCATCCGCTCTCCTCTCCCCCCAGGCAATTCCCCGACCTTCCTCCCAATATAGGAGAAATCGCGCCTCGCGCCACTTTACGCCGCCTCGGCGCCGAGACCGAGAAGCGCGTTCAGCCCGGCCTGGTTGCGGATGGCGTCGGCCAGCGTGTAGCGGTCGAGCACGGCGAGATAGGCGTCCAGCGCCTCGCCGAAGATGCCTTTCAGCCGGCAGACCGGCGAGATCACGCAGGCACCACCGGCTTCCTGCATGCACTCGACCAGCGCGAATTCCTCCTCCGTGCCACGCACCAGCGCGCCGAGATTGATCTCGTGCGGCGCCCTGGCCAGGCGGATGCCGCCGGAGCGCCCGCGCGTCGTGGCGATGAAGCCCAGGCGGCGCAGGCGAAGCGCCACCTTCAGCAGATGGTTCCGCGACAGGCGGTAGGCGTCGGCCACGTCGCTCACCGTCGCCGTCCCGCCCGGCCGGCCGGCGAGATAGATCAGCATGCGAAGCGCGTAGTCGGTGTGTTGCGTCATGCGCATCGTTCGTCTCCCGAAAGAGGGGAAAGCCCGCCAGCGGCGGCAAAAGACATCATCCAACATAGCGGAATTAGGCGCTATGGACGCGAAAATCCACAAAACAATGGCGTTTCGCCGTCATTGCAGGTCCGTTTCCACTCCATGCAATTTCAGGTTGCAAATACAACTCACGATTTTCCCATCGACCCATGCCTAACCTCAAGGCATGAGCAGGCAGCGCCCCCTTCACCATCGCCGCAACTTCGCGACCGCGACATCGGGGGCCGCCGCGGTCGAGTTCGCCATCCTTCTCCCGCTCTATCTCTTCTTCCTGCTCGGGATGGTCGCCTACGGCATCTATTTCGGCGCCGCGCATTCGGTGCAGCAGCTTTCGGCCGACGCCGCGCGCACCGCGATCGCCGGCCTGAGCGCCGAGGAGCGGCAGACGCTGGCGCGCCAGTTCATCGAGCGCAACGCCGAGGGCTATCTCTTCATCGACCCGGACAAGCTCGACGTCGTAATCGGCGACTCGACGACCGACGGCAGCCAGTTCGACGTCACATTGAGCTACGACGCGACCGACCTGCCGATATGGGGCCTGTGGGAGCGCCTGCCGATGCCCTCGCGCACCATCCTGCGCCGCTCGACCATACGCATGGGAGGCATATGATGCGGAACCCGACCCTGTCGCGGCGGCTGCGCCGCCTCGCATCCGACACGCGCGGCAATTTCGCGCTGATGACGGCAGGCGTCGCGCCGATGATGCTGGTGCTCGCGGCCATCGGCGTCGATACCGGCTCGCTCTATCTGGAAAAGCGCAGGGCGCAGGGCATCGCCGACCTCGCGGCGATCACGGTGGCCGCCAATCTCGACAATGCGGTGGAAGCCGCGCGCCTCGTCTTCGCCGACAACGGCATCGAGGCGATCGCGCTGGGCACGATCGACGACGACGGCGGCCTCGAATGGAGCAGCGCAATCGACCCGGCGACGGTGTCTCGCTCGGCCGTGCTGACGCCCGGCCGCTACGTGTCGTCGCTCGAGGTCCCGCCGGCCGAACGCTTCACGCGCCGCGAGCCGGGCGCGCCGGCCGAGGTCAACGCGGTCAAGGTGACGTACCGCAGCACCGGCACGCGCCATTTCGCCGCCTCGCTGATCCCCCCGCCGCAGATCGTGGTCGAGGCCACGGCCGCGACCGAGAGGAAGGCGGCCTTCTCCATCGGCTCGCGGCTGCTCGAGCTGAAGGACGGCATCGCCAACACGCTGCTCGGCACCCTCACCGGCTCTAACATCGCGCTCAGCGTCATGGACTACGACGCGCTCCTGTCGGCCGACATATCGCTGTTGTCGTTCCTCGACGCGCTCGCCACCGAGATCGGCGTCACCGCGGCGAACTATGACGAGGTTCTCGACGCCTCGGTCTCGCTCGGCCAGATCGCCAGCGCGATCTCGAAGGCCGGCGGCGTCGGCGACAAGGCGCAGGGCGCGAGCCGGCGGCTGGCGACGCAGGCCGGAGCGAGCTCCGCCCGCACGTTCAAGCTGTCGCAGCTGATCGGGCTCGACGGCGCCACCGCCGGCGCCACCGTGGAGCGGGTCGCCGCGAATGTCGGCG
>DAOMOI010000335.1:0-3053 GCA_035444225.1 Aquamicrobium sp.
GATGGAATCGAGCACCAGCAGCACGCGGTGGCCCTCGTCGCGAAAATGCTCGGCCACCCGCATCGCCATGTCGGGCGCGCGCCGGCGCATCATCGCGCTCTCGTCGCTGGTGGCGACGACGGCGACGGTCTTGGCCAGGCACTCGGCGCCGATCGTGTCCTCGAGGAACTCGCGCACCTCGCGCCCGCGCTCGCCGACCAGCGCGACGACGACGGTGTCGAAGGCTTCCGCGCTTGCCAGCATGGCCAGCAGCGTCGACTTGCCGACGCCCGAGCCGGCGAAGATGCCGAGCCGCTGGCCGAAGCAGATGGGCGGTGGCGACGCGCTGGCGGGCCATGGCGGAAGGGGCGGCGGCGGGGGGCGTGTCGATGCCGGGCAGAAGCGGGCCCTTGCCGTCGACGGCGCGGCCGAGCGCGTCGATGACGCGGCCGCGCCACGAGGCGTGGGGCGCCGCGCCCCGGCCGGTGCGGATGAAGACGCCGTCGCCGATGCCGGCGTCGGGGTTGCGGTCATAGGGCGCGACCAGCGCCTCGCCGGGGCCGATGCGCACGATCTCGCCGCTTCTCGCGCCCGAGGTCGAGCGGTGCTCGACCACGTCGCCGAGGCGCGCCCGCATCGAGATGCCGCGCACGCGGTAATGGCTGGGGGAGATTTCGTCGATGCCGCCGCCGCAGCGCAGCAGCGTGCGCTCGTCGCCGAAGCGCGACAGGATGCGTTCGAGCGCGTCGAGCGAGGAAGTGCCCGCTTGCATGGCCTAGCGCGGTCCCAGCGTCGAGATCGCCTGGTCGAGCGCCTGCTCGCTGTCGCGGATCAGCGCGGACACGTTCTCGAACGCGCGCTGGACCTGGATCAGCCGGGTGATCTCCAGCACCGGGTTGATGTTGGAATCCTCGATGAAGCCTTGCGTCACGCCGGCGTCGATGCGGTCGACGACCGGCTCGGGCTGGCCGAAGGGAACGACGCCGGAATTGCCGTAGCGGGTGAAGTCGGGGCCGGGCTGGAACTCGAAAAGCCCGAGCGCGGCCATCAGCCGGCCGCCCTGGCGCAGCGTGCCGTCGGCGCCGGCCTCGGGCGGGCCGCCCTGCGCGTCGAGCTGGATCGGGGCGCCGCCGGCGTCGAGCACGGGATAGCCCTCCAGCGTCACCAGATCGCCGGTCTCCAGCATGGTGAAGCGGCCGTCGCGGGTCATGACCGGGCCTTGCGGCGTCTCGATGCCGAACCAGGCGTCGCCCTTGATGGCGAAGTCGAAGGCGTTTCCGGTCTCGCGCATCGAGCCCGCGCGCGCCGACAGGTAGGTGTTGCCGGTCGAGACGAAGGCGACCGATTTGTCGCCCAGCCCGCTGACGACGTCCTCGAACTTCACGCCCGTGCCGCGAAAGCCGACCGTGCTGGTGTTGGCGACATTGTCGGCGATGGTGGTCAGGCGCTTGTCGAGCGCCATCTGCGAGGAGAGGGCGACGTAGATTCCGGATTGCACGCGCTGGTTCCTATCTTTTCAGGGTGGCGATCGCCATCATGGTGTCGGGCGAGATGCCGAAGGAGGCGGAGCCCGAAAGCAGGGTGAGGGCCGGCGAGGCCATCGCGGCGGTGTTGTTGTTCACGTCCCACATGGCCGAGAAGCGCGAGAGGAACTTCCCAAGTTTCTCGGGATCGGTGAAATCCTCGATGTCGAGGCGCTTTTCCATCGCGGCGACCTGACGGTCGATGTCGGCCTGCGCGAACGAGTCGGGAAGGCCGAGCGTCGTGCGCACGACCGCCGCCAGCGCGGGATCGCCGAGGATCTGGTAGAAGGAGGAGATGTCCGGCGCCTTGCGCTGGAAATAGAGCGCCAGCCGCACGCCTTCGTTGTCGAGGCCGGCATTTTCCTCCAGCGTCTGGCGCATGTAGCCGGAAACGGTGTCGTGGACGGCGGCCACATGGGTCGTCGTGCGTTCGCCGAGCGTGGCGAAGTCGAAGGCGGCGACGAATTTGGCGACGTTCTCGTCCCTGTGCCTGTTGGCCGGGCTGTCGGGGTCGGAAACCCCGCCTTCGAGCAGACGGGCCAGCTCGGCGCGGCTCAGCTCCAGCCCCTCGACGCGGTAGGCGCGCATCGCGTAGTCGAGCAGCCGGGGATCGTCGAGCAGGTCGTCGATGGATTCGACCGCGCCGATAGCGTCGCGGAAATAGGCGGTCTCCTGCTTGACCGTCTCGGTCTGCGGCAGGGCGCCGCTGCCGGTGGCGCGGGCGATGTAGCTGTTGATCGTGCGGTCGCGCGCCGTATTCCAGGTCGTGGCCTGCTCGCCATGCGAGACGAAGTCGAAGACCTTGGCGAACTCTGCATACCGCTTGTCGTTCAGCTTGTTGGCGAAGCTGTTCGGGTCCGTGACTCCTTCCGTCAGCACCTTCTTCATGAAGCCCTTGGCATAGGCCATGTCGGAAAGGCCGAACGCCTTCATCGCGTAGTTGAACAGGCGGGTGTTGTCGAGGAACTCCTCTACCGACTTCACCTTGCCGATATTGGCTTCGAAATGCGCCGTCTCGCGCTTGACGGCGGCCTGATTGCCGACGCGGTCCAGCGACTTGTCGATATCGCGGGTGATGAGCCGGTAACTCATGCTGGTACTGAGCACGCACGCCTCCATTGCGCGGGATGGACCGGCCGAGACTATGCGCAAATGCTTGCGTGAAGCTGAACGTCGCCTGGCGGTCCGGTGGCGTTCCGGCGTCGGCTTCAAGCCTCGCGCAAGCCAGTCGCGCTACGCAGGGAGGGACAAGGGCGCATAGGCCAAGCGCATAGGAAGGTGGTTCCCCGTGGGCATAGTGATCGGTTTTGTCGTTATCATGGGCTGCGTGATCGGCGGCTACATGGCCATGGGCGGGCATCTCGGCGTGCTGATGCAGCCGTGGGAACTGGTCATCATCGGCGGGGCCGGCGTCGGCGCCTTCCTGATCGCCAACCCGATGTCGACGGTGAAGGACGCCGGCCGCGCCATCATGGAAGCCTTCCGCCACCAGGTGCCGACCGAGCAGGACTATCTCGAGACGCTGGGCGTGCTGCACAGCCTGATGCGCGA
>DAOMOI010000336.1:0-3043 GCA_035444225.1 Aquamicrobium sp.
AAGGGATCGACGCCGATGACGGCCGCCGCGAAGTCCTTGTCGCGGATGGCGATCAGCGCGCGCCCGAAGCTGGAGCGCCGGACGTTGAGGAAGAATACGCTGAGCAGCACGACCCAGGCCAGCGCGATATAGTAGCGGCCGGCGAGGGTCTCGACCGGAAAGCCCAGCACGGCCGGGGTCGGCGCCCTCAGCGTCGCCTGCGCGCCGCCGGAGATCGCCGGCACGTTGATGATGACCCAGTCGACCAGATACTGCATCGCCAGCGTCGCCATGACGAGGTAGAGGCCCTTGACCCGCAGGGCGGCGAAGCCGAAGGCGGTGCCGATCAGCGCCGAGGCGGCGCCGCCGCCGAGCAGGGCCAGCTCGAACGGCACGCCGGCGCGGACCATGTGGATGCCGGTATAGGCGCCGATGGCCATGACGGCGGCGAAACCGAAATGAAGCTGGCCGGCGAGGCCCATCAGCAGCGACAGCGACAGGGCGGCCGCGCTCCAGATCAGCCACGGCAGCAGGTAGCTGCCGAGATAGAGCGGCGACACCGCCAGCGGGGCGAGCAGCGCCAGCGCCAGCACGATGATCGCCTGCCAGCGGTCGGCCGGGATCGGCCACAGCGCGCGGTCGGACTGGTAGCGGGTGTGGTAGACCCCGGAAAGCCGGTAGAACATGTCAGACCCTCTCGATGTCTTCGCGGCCGAAGATGCCATAGGGCCGAATGAGGATGGTGAGCAGGATGATGAGCGAGGTGACGACCTCGCGCGTGCTGCCGCCGACGACGGAGTCGAGATAGCCGGGGATGACGCTGCCGAGGATGCCCACCAGCAGGCCGCCGACGAGGACGCCGGGGATGGAATCGAGCCCGCCGAGGATCACGACGGCGATGGCCGGGAACAGCAGCGCCGACAGCGTCCAGTCGATGCCCTGCACCGCGCCCCACAGCGTGCCGGCGGCGACGGCGGCGATGCCCGCTATGCCCCAGCTCAGGCCGATCACGCGCTCGACGCTCAGGCCCACCGCCCAGCTGGCGACGTGGTCGTCGGAGACCGCGCGCATCTTGGTGCCGAGCCGGGTGCGGAAGAAGACCAGCGACAGGCCGATCAGCACCAGCGCCAGCACGCCGCCGATCAGGTAGGCGCGGTTCAGGAAGACCTCGCCGACGATGAGCGGCGCGAGGCCGATGCCGATGTCGATCGACTTCGGCGCCGAGCCGAACACGCCCGGCACGAGGCCGCGCAGCAGGATGTCGAGGCCGAGCGTCAGCATCACCACCATGATGACCGGCTGGCCCACCATCCGGCGCAGCAAGAGCCGCTCGACCAGCAGGCCGAAGCCGAACATGACCAGGCAGCCGACGGCGATGCCCAGCCACAGCGGCGCGCCGAGGCTGATGGCGAACCACGTCACGAACGCGCCCGTCATCACCAGCGCGCCTTGGGCGAGGTTGGGCACGCCCGCCGACTTGAAGATGAGGACGAAGCCGAGCGCGACCAGCGAATACATCAGGCCGACGAGCGCGCCATTGGCCAGAAGTTCGAGGAAATACCACATGCCTCAGCCCTTTCCCGCGCTCAAGGTGACGATCTTGAGCCTGCGCGTCATCTTGTCCTGCTGCCCGTTCTCGTAGGTGATGAGGGCCTCGAAATCGACGTCGTCGGCGCCGCGATACATCGCCTCGATGATCGGGGCGTAGTGGTCGTCGATCACGCCGCGGCGCAGCTTGCGCGTGCGCGTCACCTCGCCGTCGTCGGGGGCGAACTCCTTGTGCAGGTTGACGAAGCGGTGGATGCGCGGGTCGCCGGGCAGGTCGCGGTTGAGCGCCTCCACCTCGTCGCGGATCAGCGCCACGACCTGCGGCGCCTGCGACAGTTCGGCATAGGAGGAATAGGGCACGCCGTTCTCCTGCGCCCACTGGCCGACGGAGTCGAAGTCGATGCAGACGATGGCCGTGACGAAGTCGCGGCCGGAGCCGATGACGCAGGCGTCGCGGATATGGGCGGAGAATTTCAGCCGGTTCTCGATATAGGTCGGGATGAAGCGGTGGCCGCGCGCGGTCTCCACCATCTCCGACACCCGGCCGAGCACGACGAGCTGGCCGTCGGGTTCGAGCCGGCCGGCGTCGCCGGTCAGGAGCCAGCCGTCGCGGAAGACGCTTTTCGTCGCCTCCTCGTCCTTGAAATAGCCGTCGAAGATGTTGTCGCCGCGCAGCATGATCTCGCCGCGGTCGTCGACCTGAAGCTCGATGCCGGGGAAGGCGCGGCCAACGCTGGTCAGGCTGACGTCACCGGCCGATTGCGCCACCGCGAGCCCGCAGGTCTCTGTCTGGCCGTAGAACTGGCGCAGGTTGAGCCCGAGGGCGCGAAAGAACAGGAACAGGTCCTCGCCGATCGCCTCGCCGGCGGTGTAGGGCCGGACCACGCGGCGCATGCCGAGGCGGTCGCGCAGCGGCGCGTAGATGAGGAGATCGCCCACGGCGCGCCACAGCCGCGCCAGCGCGCCGGGCTTGCGGCCTTCCAGATTCCGCCGTTCGAGCCGGATGGCGAAGGGCATGAAGTGGTTGTAGAGCGCGCGGTTGAGCCTGGTCGTCTCGGCGATGCCGACCTGGATGCGGGTCAGCATCGCCGCCCAGGCGCGCGGCGCGGCGAAATAGACGGTCGGCGCGGTCTCGCGCAGGTCGTGAAGCGCGGTTTCCTGCCGCTCCGGCACATGGACCACGAAGCGCAGCGTCAGCGCCGCGGCGATGGTGAAGACGAAGTCGCCGACCCAGGCGATGGGCAGATAGGCCATATGCGTCTCGCCCTCGCCGATATAGCCGGCGGCGGCGGCGTTGCGGACGGCGGCGATGACATGGCCGTGCCTGAGCGGGATGCCCTTGGGCGCGCCGGTGCTGCCCGACGTGTGCAGCAGCACGGCGACGTCGTGGACGGTCGGCCGCCCGGCGAGATCGTCGGCGAGGCGCTGAACGAGAACAGCCCTTTCAGCCGACCGACAAAGCCGCTGGCCCAGCCGCTCACACTCTCGGCCGCGCGCTTGAGACCATCGAGCAACG
>DAOMOI010000337.1:0-3039 GCA_035444225.1 Aquamicrobium sp.
CGCCTCGCTGATGGCGGCGCTTTCAGCGCCGCGCGCGTCGAGCGCCACCCGCATGAAGAAGCGGTTGGTCTGCTGGTCCCAGAACTGGGCGCTCTCGACGATGTTGGCGCCGATGCCGGCAAGGGCGGTGCCGACGGCGGCGACGATGCCGGGGCGGTCGTCGCAGGCGAGGTTGAGGATGTGGGTCGGGCGGGTCATGCGCGGTGCTTCATGGTTTTGGTGGAAGGAGGATCGCCCGCGGCTTTTACGCCATGGACGCGGGGACGCAAGCGGCGGCAAGCAGACGGCGGGGGCGTGTCAGCGTTCGGTCAGCTTCAGCTCGATGCGGCGGTTGCGGTTGCGCGCTTCGGCCGTGTCGGCCGGGTCGAGCGGCTGGAACTCGCCGAAGCCGGCCGCGACGAGGCGTTCGGGCGGAACGCCGTTCTCGATCAGGTATTTGACGACCGAGGTGGCGCGGGCCGAGGACAGCTCCCAGTTGTCGCGGTAGCGCCCGGCGCCCGAAAGCGGGATCGTGTCGGTGTGGCCGTCGACGCGCAGCACCCAGTTGATCTCGGGCGGGATCTCGCGCTGCAATTCGAGGATCGCGCCGGCGAGCTTCTTCATCTCCTCGCGGCCGGCCTCGTTGATGACCTCGGAGCCGGACGGGAACAGCACCTCCGACTGGAAGACGAAGCGGTCGCCGACGATGCGGATGTTCTCGCGGTCCGACAATATCTCGCGCAGGCGGCCGAAGAAGTCGGAGCGGTAGCGGTTCAGCTCCTGCACCCGCTGGGCGAGCGCGACGTTCAGCCGCCGGCCGAGATCGGCGATCTTGGCGTTCGATTCGCGGTCGCGCGATTCGGAGGCTTCGAGCGCGGCTTCGAGCGCGCCGATCTGGCTGCGCAGCGCCGCGATCTGCTGGTTGAGCAGTTCCACCTGGCTGAGCGCGCGCTGGCTGATCTGCCTTTCGCTGTCGAGCTCGCCCTCGAGCGAGGACGCGCGCGCTTCGGCCTGCGCGCCCGCGCCGGCGCCGGCCGCCAAAAGCTCGGCCAGCCGCGAGCGCTCGCCCTCGGCGCTGGCGAGCGAGGCGCGCATGTTGGCGAGCATGTCCTCGAGGTCCTGCGCGTTGGTCTGTTCCAGCGCCAGAAGCTGGGTCAGCTCGTTGATCTGGGAATTCAGCCGGTTCAGCACCTCGTCGCGGCCGCTGATCTCGCGCGAAAGCAGGAACTGCGCCAGCACGAAGACCGAGAGCAGGAACATGATGGCGAGCAGCAGCGTCGACAGCGCGTCGACGAAGCCGGGCCAGTAGTCGACGCCGCGATTGCTGCCGCGCCGCGTCCGCGCCAGCGCCATCTCAGTCCCGCTCCGGCGTGTTGGCTTCCGCCCTGGTTTCCGTACGGATTTCGCCGGGGCGGCGCTCCTCCTGCCTGCGGATCGCCTCGGCCAGCCGTTCCAGCGTGGCGCGCATCGCCTTCTGCTCGCCGGCCTGCGCCTCGACCCAGTCGCGCATCATCTGCTGCTCGGAGCGCATGTTCTTGACCAGCCCGCTGATGCCGTCGGCAAGGCTGGCCATGGAGGCGGCGATGCGCGGGTTGGCGACGCCCGACTGGTCGTGCGCGGCCTGCTCCTGCATGGCGTGAAGCCGCTGCGCCAGGACGCGGACCTCCTCATGGGCGTCGCCGCCCTTCGGCACGGCGAAGTCGGAGCCGAGGTCGGTGACGGAGGACAGCCAGTTTTCCAGCTCGGTATAGAAGCGGTTCTGGGCACGGCCGGCCTGGAGGTCGAGGAAGCCGAGCACCAGCGAGCCGGACAGGCCGAACAGCGACGAGGAGAACGCCGTGCCCATGCCCGTCAGCGGCGCCGACAGCCCGGCCTTCAGCGATTCGAGCACGTCGTTGACGTCGCCGCCGCCGGGGTCGAGCGACTGGATCGTCTCGCCGATCGAGCCGATGGTCTGCAAAAGGCCCCAGAAGGTGCCGAGCAGGCCGAGGAAGATCAAGAGGCCGGTCAGGTAGCGCGAGATGTCGCGGCTCTCGTCGAGGCGGGTGGCGATCGAATCGAGGATCGAGCGCATCGAGGCGGTGGACAGCGCCGTCGAGGACGAGCGCGACAGAAGCGCCTTCATCGGCGCCAGCAGCACGGGGTCGGCGCGGTCAGTGCCGAGGCGGAAGGAGTTGACCCAGCGCACCTCGCGGAACAGGCGCACGACCTGGCCGAAGACCAGCAGGATGCCGACGCAGAGCACGCCGAGGATCAGCCCGTTCAGGCCCGGATTGGTCTGGAACGCCGAGGAGATCTGCCGGTAGAGGATGGCCGCGACGAAGCCGACGATGGCGAGGAAGATCAGCATCGACAGCAGGAAGACCTGCGGGCTGGACAGCTTGCGCGGGTCGTACGACCCGGCATCCGTCAGGCCGTCGTCGATCCCCATCCTTCCCAGAATTGCCATCGGCGCGCCCCTGCTATGATTGCGGCATCACGGTGCCGGCGATCCTAAACGGAAATATGACCAAATTGAAATCCGCCGCGCGCGCCGCATCGGGACCGCGTCGCGTCGGATCGTCGCGAGGAAGGCCGGGCTGCCTCACAGGCTCTTCGCCATCTCCCGCAGCTGGAACTTCTGGATCTTGCCGGTCGAGGTCTTGGGGATCTCGGCGAACACGACCGTGCGCGGGCACTTGAAGCGGGCGAGCAGGGCGCGGCAATGCTCGACGATCTCGTCCTCGGTCGCGCTCATGCCGGGCTTCAGCTCGACATAGGCGATCGGCGTCTCGCCCCATTTGTCGTCCTGTCTCGCCACCACCCCGCAGGAGGCGACGGCGGGGTGCTTGTAGAGCGCGTCCTCGACCTCGATAGAGGAGATGTTCTCGCCGCCGGAGATGATGATGTCCTTGGAGCGGTCCTTCAGCTGGATGTAGCCGTCGGCATGCATGACGCCGAGGTCGCCCGAATGGAACCAGCCGCCGGCGAATGCCTCGTCGCTGGCGGCTTTGTTCTTCAGATAACCCTTCATGACGATGTTGCCGCGGAACATGACCTCGCCGATGGTCTCGCCGTCGG
>DAOMOI010000338.1:0-3024 GCA_035444225.1 Aquamicrobium sp.
CGAGCCGGGATCCATTGGCCGCACGATCGTCAGGAACGGCCCGGCCCTCATCTCGGCGCGCTTCAAAACCCGTAGCGCGAGCCCGGAACCCGGCCGCGCCGCTCAATAGATCCCGGATAGCCTCCGCTTCGCTTCGGCTTCCGGGATGACGGGGGAGGTGCCCCGCAATATGCGGTTGTCCCACCGCTGGCGGAGAGAGGGGGGCGGCGGCTTTCGTCACGGCCGCGCTTGGCCGCTGCCGTGGACGCGGTACTTGAACGATGTCAGCTGCTCCACCCCGACGGGCCCGCGCGCGTGCATGCGCCCCGTGGCGATGCCGATCTCGGCGCCCATGCCGAACTCGCCGCCATCCGCGAACTGGGTCGAGGCGTTGTGGATCAGGATCGCGGAGTCGATCTCGTTGAAGAACCGCTCCACCGCGTGGCCATCCTCGGCGACGATGGCCTCGGTATGGTGCGAGGAATATTTTTCGATAT
Organism: Aquamicrobium sp.; assembly: GCA_035444225.1. Taxonomy (GTDB): domain Bacteria; phylum Pseudomonadota; class Alphaproteobacteria; order Rhizobiales; family Rhizobiaceae; genus Aerobium. Next base: position 477 of record DAOMOI010000338.1, read on the forward strand.
GGTCGATGGCCTCGCCGACGCCGTCGACCAGCTTCACCGAGATGACGGCGTCGAGATATTCGGTGCGCCAATCCGCGTCCGTGGCCGGCTTCGCCATGGGAAAGACCGCGCGCACGTCCTCGCTCGCCCTGATCTCGCAGCCGGCCTTTTGCAGCGCGTCGAGGATCGGCCCGAGATGCGTGGCCGCTGCCGCGCGGTCGACGAGCAGCGTCTCGGTGGCGCCGCAGACGCCGGTGCGCCGCATCTTGCCGTTGAGCGCCAGCGACACCGCCATCTCGAGGTCGGCCGAGCGGTCGACATAGAGGTGGCAGATGCCTTCGAGATGCGCGAACACCGGCACGCGCGCCTCCGTCTGCACCCGCTCCACCAGCGAACGGCCGCCGCGCGGCACGATGACGTCGAGATTGCCGGAAAGCCCTTTCAGCATCTCGCCGACGGCGGCGCGGTCGGCGGTCGGCACCAGCTGGATCGCGGCCTCGGGCAGGCCGGCCGCCTTCAGCCCCTCGACCATGCAGGCATGGATGGCGGCCGAGGAATGGAAGGAATCGGAGCCGCCGCGCAGGATCACCGCGTTGCCGGCCTTGAGGCAGAGCGCGCCGGCATCCGCCGTCACGTTCGGCCGGCTTTCATAAATGACGCCGACGACGCCGAGCGGCGTGCGCACGCGCTCGATCCGCAAGCCGTTCGGCTGTTGCCACGAGGCGATGACCTCGCCCACCGGGTCCTTCAGCTCGGCGATGGCGCGGATGCCGTCCTCGATTCCGCGCAGCCGGTCCGTCGTCAGCTTGAGCCGGTCCATCATCGCCGGCGACAACCCGGCCTTTTCGGCGTTGTCGAGGTCGAGCGCGTTGGCAGCGAGGATCGCATCCGCGTTGCGCCGCACGGCCTGCGCCATGCCGACCAGCGCCGCGTGCTTGCGCTCGGCGCTCGCCAGCACCAGCGGCCGCGCGGCGGCGCGCGCGTCGGCGCCGATCCTCGCCATCAGGGCGGCGACGTCATTCCCCGTCATCTGCTGTCTCCATATCGAGCGCGCGCGACATCACCATGTCGTCGCGATGCACCATGGCCGCGCGCGCCTCATGGCCGAGCACGGCTTCGATCTCGGCCGTCTTCAGCCCCGCGATCCGCACGGCATCGGCTGCATCGTAGGCGGCGAGCCCGCGCGCGATCTCGCGGCCGTCCGGGTCGAGGATGGCGACGGTGTCGCCGCGCGAGAAGCGGCCGGAAACCAGCGTCACGCCGGCGGGCAGCAGCGACTTGCCGGCGAGAAGCGCACGCACGGCCCCGGCATCGACGCTGATGCGGCCGGCCGGTTCCAGATTGCCGGCGATCCATGTCTTGTAGCCGCGCACCGGGTTGGCGCTCGCCGCGAACCATGTCGCGCGCTCACCCCGGTCGATGGCCGAAAGCGGGTTCATCCGCGTGCCCGAGGTGATGACCATCGCCGTGCCGGCGGTGGTGGCGATCTTGCCAGCGTCGAGCTTGGTCTTCATCCCCCCGCGCGACAGTTCCGACGCCGCCGCGCCCGCCATCGCCTCGATCTGCGGCGTGATGCGCTCGACGAAGGGAATGAACCGCGCGTCAGGGTCGAGCGCCGGCGGCGCGGTGTAGAGCCCGTCTATGTCGGAGAGCAGGACAAGCAGGTCCGCGCCCATCATGGTGGCGACGCGGGCGGCGAGCCGGTCGTTGTCGCCGTAGCGGATCTCGGAGGTGGCGACGGTGTCGTTCTCGTTGATCACCGGCACGGCCTTCAGCTTCAGCAGCGTCGAGATGGTGGCGCGGGCGTTGAGATAGCGCCGGCGCTCCTCGGTGTCGCCCAGCGTCACCAGCACCTGACCCGACTTCAGCCCGCGCGCGGAAAGCTCCTGCGACCACGCCCCGGCCAGCTCGATCTGGCCGACGGCCGCCGCCGCCTGGCTTTCCTCCAGCGGCAGCGAGCGCGCGGTGAGGCCCAAAATGGTGCGGCCGAGCGCGATGGCCCCCGACGAGACGACGAGCACGTCGGCCCCGCCGGCGGCGAGCGCGGCGACGTCCTCGACCAGCGAGGCGAGCCAGTCGCGCTTCAGCCCGTTCTTGCGGTCGACCAGCAGCGCCGAGCCGATCTTGACCGTGATGCGGCGGTAGTCCTTCAGTGCGCGTGCCGTCGTTTCACCCGCCGTCATTTCACCCACCGCGTGTCCTCGACGGGCGTCTCTGCGGCGCGCGCCTCCTCGACGATTGCCATCAGCGCCCGGAGCGCCTCCTCCACGCCCTCGCCGGAGACGGCCGAGAGCAGCAGCGGCGTCCGGCCGGCGGCGCGCTTCAGCGAGGCGAGCTTCTTCTTGCGCGTCTCGGCATCGAGCGTGTCTGCCTGTGAGAGCGCGACGATCTCCGGCTTGTCGGCAAGGCCACCGCCATAGGCTTCCAGCTCGCGGCGCACGGTCTTGTAGGCCTTGGCCGGGCTTTCCTCCTGCGCCGAGACGAGGTGGAGCAGCACGCGGGTGCGCTCGACATGGCCGAGGAAGCGGTCGCCGATGCCGATGCCCTCATGCGCGCCCTCGATCAGGCC
>DAOMOI010000339.1:0-3020 GCA_035444225.1 Aquamicrobium sp.
GGGTTCTCCTGAAAGGGGCCGCATCGTGAAGCCTGCCCATATCGCGATCATCATGGACGGCAACGGCCGCTGGGCCAAGGCGCGCGGGCTGCCGCGCGCCGCCGGCCATCGCGCCGGCGTCGAGGCGCTGCGCCGCACCGTGCGCGCCGCCGGCGATTTCGGCATCGAGTGGCTGACCGTCTATGCGTTCTCGTCGGAGAACTGGTCGCGGCCCAAGGCCGAGGTCAACGACCTGTTGGGCCTGTTGAAGACCTTTATCCGCCGCGACCTGAACGAGCTGCACCGCGCCGGCGTGCGCGTGCGCATGATCGGCGCCCGCGAGGGCCTGTCGGACGACATCCGCGCGCTGGTCGACGAGGCCGAGGCGCTGACCTGCGGCAATCGCGGCATGAACCTCGTCATCGCCTTCAACTATGGCGGCCGCGACGAGATCGCGCGCGCGGCCCGGCAGGTGGCCGAGGCGGTCGCCGCCGGCGCGCTGGAGCCCGCCGAGATCACGCCGGAAGCCTTCGCCCGCTTCCTCGACACGCATCTCATCCCCGATCCCGACCTCGTCATCAGAACCAGCGGCGAGCAGCGCCTGTCGAACTTCCTGCCGTGGCAAAGCGCCTATTCGGAGCTGATGTTCATGGACTGTTACTGGCCGGATTTCGGCGCCAGCGAGCTGGCCGAGGCCATCAAGTGCTTTTCCGGGCGCGAACGGCGCTTCGGCGGCGTGCTTGCCCGCACGGCAGTGTCATGACCAGCAACCTCTCGCAGCGCGTGCTTTCGGGCGCGGTGCTCATCGTCCTTGCGCTCGCGCTCACCTGGGCCGGCGGCGTCTGGTATCGGGGGCTGGCGGCGGCGATCGCGGGCGCCGTGCTCTACGAATGGCTGACGATGACCGCGCGCGACGCGCCGGTCTCGCATCGCTGGCTGGCCATCGGCCTGCTCGCCATCCTGCTTGTGCTGCTTCTCGGCGGCCAGACCCCGTCCTTCCTGCTGATGGCGCTCGGCGGCGCGGTGTTCGTCACCGCCGCCCACGCGGTCAAGGTCGGCACCGGCTACTGGACCACCTTCGGCCTCGCCTATGCCGGGCTCATCGGCCTGTCGCTGTCGGCGCTGCGCGGGGCCGATCAGGCCGGGCTTTACGCCACGCTGTTCCTGTTCGCGGTGGTGTGGTCGACCGACATCGCCGCCTATTTCGTCGGCCGCGCCGTCGGCGGGCCGAAGCTCGCGCCGGCGATCTCGCCGGGCAAGACGTGGAGCGGCGCCGTCGGCGGCGCGGTCGCGGCCGTCCTTGCCGGGGTCGGCGTCGCCGCCGCCACGGGCTCGCCGCGCAGCATCGGCGCGCTCGTCGCTGCGATACTGGTGCTGACAGTCGCGTCGCAGGCCGGCGACCTTTTCGAATCCGCGATCAAGCGGCGGTTCGGCGCCAAGGATTCGAGCCGGCTCATTCCCGGCCATGGCGGCGTCATGGACCGGGTCGACGGGCTTGCCACCGCCGCCTTCGTGCTGTTCCTGCTCGGCGCCGTGCTTGCCGGGCCTGACGCGCCGGCTTCGGCCTTTTTCATGCGCTGAGGCCGCGCCGACACGGATTTGCCGCGATTGGCGAAATATCTGGCTCCGCCGCGGAGCCACAAGAACGGGCAGGGGTGCCAGTGAACGAATTTCTCGCCACATTCTTCAGCTTCGACAACATCGTCTTCACGACCGTCATCCCCTTCCTGTTCGTGCTGACCATCGTGGTCTTCGTGCACGAGATGGGGCACTATCTCGTCGGCCGCTGGTGCGGCATCGGCGTGCGCGAGTTCTCCGTCGGCTTCGGGCCGGAGCTTGCCGGCTTCAACGACCGCCGCGGCACGCGCTGGAAGCTCTCCGCCATCCCGCTCGGCGGCTACGTCAAGTTCGTCGGCGACATGAGCGTGACCAGCGACCCGACCTCGCAGGAAGCGCAGGGGCTGAGCGCCGAGGAGCGGCGCGTCGCCTTCCACGTCCAGCCGGTGTGGAAGCGCGCCCTGACCGTCTTCGCCGGCCCCGCCTTCAATTTCCTGCTCACCATCGCCGTCTTCGCGGTGATGTTCTCGATCTACGGCCGCACCGTCACCGAGCCGATGGTGGCCGAGGTGCGCCCCGACACGCCGGCGGCGGAAGCCGGCTTCCAGCCGGGCGACCGCTTCGTCTCCGTCGACGGCCGGCGCGTGACGACCTTCGCCGACGTCCAGAGGCTGGTTTCCGGCCGCGCCGGCGACTCGATCGCCTTCGTCATGGCGCGCGGCGAGGGCGAGGTGACGCTGATCGCGACGCCCGAGCTGGTCGAGCAGACCGACGCGCTCGGCAACACGATCCGCCTCGGCATCATCGGCGTCGTCAACAACGAGGCCATGGGCCAGCCGCGCCACATCGCCTACGGCCCGGCCGAATCGGTCGCCGAGGCGGTGAAGGAAACCGGCTACATCATCGCCCGCACCGGCCAGTTCCTGAAGCGGTTCGCCGCCGGGCGCGAGGACCGCTGCCAGCTCGGCGGGCCGGTCAGGATCGCCGACATGGCCGGCAAGGCCGCCTCGCTCGGCTTCGAATGGGTCGTGCAGCTCATCGCCATCCTGTCGGTCGGCATCGGCATCCTGAACCTCCTGCCGATCCCGCCGCTCGACGGCGGCCATCTCGCCTTCTACGGCGTCGAGGCGGTGATGCGCCGGCCGGTTTCCGAGCGGCTGATGGAGATGTTCTACAGGGTCGGCATGGTGGCCGTCCTCGGCTTCATGGCCTTCGTGTTCTGGAACGACCTGTTCGGATGCTGACGTGGAGCAGCCATGCGCGACGTTGACGCCGCATTTACCATAGATCGAGGCAGGCGTGACGGGAAAGCCACGCATCGCATTTTAGTAAACGCATGTTAACCCGGAGCCTTGCGTGTAGGGAAAATCCGGGTAATACGGTATGCGGACTGACCGCAGCGCCCGGTGTTCTCGCCGTGGGGACTACGAGAATAAAAGGTTTCAAAGCCCAATGAAGGCAGTTTCCAGTTTCATGAGTGCCGT
>DAOMOI010000340.1:0-3018 GCA_035444225.1 Aquamicrobium sp.
ATCAGCGCCATCACCGGGTTGGCGGGGATGCCCAGCGTCAGCATCGGGATGAAGGAGGTCTGCGCGCCGGCATTGTTGGCGCTTTCGGGACCGGCCACGCCCTCGATCGCGCCCTTGCCGAACTCCTCCGGCGTCTTCGACACCTTCTTCTCGACCGAATAGGAGGCGAAGGAGGCGAGGATGGCGCCGCCGCCCGGCAGCACGCCGAGCACCGAGCCCATCGCGGTGCCGCGCAGCACGGGCCCGACCATGCGGCGGAAGTCGTCGCGCGTCGGCCACAGGTTGGTGACCTTCTTCACCATCACGTCGCGGTCGGTCTCGTTCTCGAGATTGCGCAGGATCTCGGCGATGCCGAACACGCCGACGGCGACGGCGACGAAGTTCACCTCGTCGGCGAGTTCGGGGATGCCGAAGGAAAAACGCGGCGCGCCGGAATAGAGGTCGGCGCCGACCAGCCCGAACAAGAGGCCGACGACGATCATGGCGGTCGCCTTGAGGACCGAGCCGTGGGCCAGCGCCACCGCCATGATGAGGCCGAGCACCATCAGCGAGAAATATTCGGCCGAGCCGAAATTGAGCGCCGCTCTCGCCAGCGGCGGCGCGAACAGGACGAGGATGAAGGTGGCGACCGTGCCGGCGAAGAACGAGCCCAGCGCCGCCGTGGCGAGCGCGACGCCGGCGCGGCCGCGCCGCGCCATCTGGTAGCCGTCGATGGCGGTGACGGCGGAGGAGGATTCGCCCGGCAGGTTGATCAGGATCGCCGTGGTCGAGCCGCCATATTGCGCGCCGTAATAGATGCCGGCCAGCATGATCAGCGAGGTGGCCGGGTCGAGCCCCATGGTGATCGGCAGAAGCATGGCGATGGTCGCGGTCGGGCCGATGCCCGGCAGCACGCCGATCAGCGTGCCGAGCAGGCAGCCGAGGAAGGCGAACATCAGGTTGTGCGGCTGGAGCGCGACCGACAGGCCCAATCCGAGATTGGCGAGAAGGTCCATCTCAGCGCACCCCGAAGATCGGCCGCGTCCACGGCTCTACGACCGGACCGAACAGCCTGAGCGGCAGGCCGAGGCCGAGATTGAACACCGCGACGCAGAAGACGGTGAGGCCGAGCGCCAGCAGCACGGCCGCCATCAGGCTCATGCGCCGGCTGGCGAAGGAGGTGATGAAGGTGGTGAGCGCCAGCACCGGCGCCATGCCGAGCGGGCGGATCAGCACGCCGAAGATGACCGGAACGGAAAGCAGGACGACGAGACCGCGCCAGGGCAGGGGACCGCGCGCCTCGTCCTCGCGGCCTATCCCTTTCGCGGCAATGATAAGGCCGAGCACGATCAGGATGCCGGAAAGGGCGATCGGGAAATAGCCCGGCCCCATGCGGCGCGCCGTGCCGATGTCCAGCTCCGCCAGCGTGGTGATGCCGAAGAACAGGCCGATGGCGATGAAGATCGCGCCCGCGCCGAGGTCGCTTCGGTTGAAGGTCATTGCCTGCCTCTCCCCATGGGCCGAAAAGACCGGCGCGGCCAGGGACCGCGCCGGCAAGGGCCTTTCGGAAATCCGGTCAGTCGGCGTAGACGCCGGCCGCCTCGATCAGCGGCTTCCAGCGCGCGATCTCGGACTCGACCTTGGCCTTGAGCGCGGCAGGCGTCGCGTTCTCCTGCGGCTCCGGCGTGGTGGCGAGCGAGGCGAAGCGGTCGATCACGTTCTGGTCCTGAAGCGCGAGCTGGAGCGACTGGCTCAGGCGATCGACGATCGCTCCGTCCGTGCCCTTGGGCGCGTAGATGCCGTGCCAGATGCCGAACTGCATCGAGGCCAGGCCGCCCTCGGCGGTGGTCGGCAGGTCGGGCAGCTGCTCCAGGCGCTCGGCGCTGGTCACGGCATAAGCCTTCACCGCGCCGGCCTGGATCTGGCTCGTCGTGTTGGTGGTCTGGTCGCACATGAAGTCGACCTGACCGCCGAGCAGGTCGGTCATGGCCGGGCCGGTGCCCTGGTAGGGCACTGTGGTCAGCTGGGTGTCGATCTCGCTCATGAACAGCATGCCGCACAGATGCGAGGCCGCGCCGATGCCGGCATTGGCGTAGGTGACGTCGTCGGCGTTTTCCTTGACGTAGGCGATCAGGCCCTGAAGGTCGTCGGCCGGGAAGTCGGGCTTGGCGATGATGGTCATCGGCACCTCGGTGACGAGGCCGACATATTCGAACGAGCCGAGCGGGTCGTAGGCGAGCTTGCGGTAGAGCGTGGCGCTGGTGGCCATGCCGATATGGTGCAGCAGCAGCGTGTAGCCGTCATTGTCGGCCGCGGCGACGCGGCTTGCGCCGACAGTGCCGCCGGCGCCGCCGACATTCTCGACGATGATCTGCTGGCCGAGGTCGCGGCCCATCGCCTCGGCGACGAGGCGGGCCACCGTGTCGGTCGGGCCGCCGGCCGAGAACGGGACGATCATGGTGATGGCGCGCTCGGGCCAGTCCTGGGCGCCGGCGGCGAAGGGCGCGACGGAGCACGCTGCTGCGAGCAGGAGCGATGCGGCGAGTTTCTTCATCGAAAGGTCCTCCCGGAGACCGAAGCATGACCAGACGGCGCGCGGTCTCCTCCAGCGCCGCTCGTGGATGGCCCGACTAGGCGACCCCGCGCGGGCAAATGCAATGCCGGCGCGCGGCGCTTCGGCGGCGAGCGGCCGCGCGCAGACCGCCAATGTGTGGAATCCGTAACATCGGCGGCAAGGCATGTGTGGCTGCCGACACATCGGCGGGGGAAGAAGGGGAGGGACTATTCGTCCGGGACGCCATAATCCTGCGGGCCGGCGCCCGCGTCGTGCCGGTCGAGGCCGTAGCGCCGCATTTTCTCGTACAGCGTCTTGCGCGAGATGCCGAGCTCCTCATAGACCGGCTTCAGGCTGCCGCCGTGCTGGCGCAGGGACGCGGCGATGACGGCGCGCTCGAAACGGGCGACGCGCTCGGCCAGCCCGGTCGTGCCGCCGGCGATCACGTCGCCGGCATGGCTTTCGAGCCCGAGCACGTAGCGGTC
>DAOMOI010000341.1:0-3013 GCA_035444225.1 Aquamicrobium sp.
ATCTCCAACCTGCTCCATGCCGAGCGCGGCGAGGTGACCAAGGGCAGCATCGTCTTCGAGGGCGAGGAGGTGCAGGCGCTGTCGCCCAACGATCTGGTGCGGCGCGGCTGCATCCAGGTGATGGAGGGCAGGCATTGCTTCGGCCATCTCTCGGTCGAGGACAACCTGCTCACCGGCGCGTTCACGCGGCGCGACGGCAGCGCGGCGATCCGCGATGACCTGGAGCTGGTCTATCAGTATTTCCCGCGCCTCAAGGTGCGGCGCACCTCGATGGCGGGCTATACCTCGGGCGGCGAGCAGCAGATGGTGGCGATCGGCCGGGCGCTGATGAGCCGGCCCAAGATGATCCTGCTCGACGAGCCGTCGATGGGGCTGGCGCCGCAGCTGGTCGAGGAGATCTTCGAGATCGTGCGCAAGTTGAACGAGGAGCAGGGCGTGTCGTTCCTGCTTGCAGAGCAGAACACCAACATCGCGCTGCGCTACGCCAAGTACGGCTACATCCTTGAATCGGGCCGCATCGTGCTCGACGGCGAGGCCAAGGCGCTGCGCGAGAACGAGGACGTCAAGGAGTTCTATCTCGGCGTCGGCGGCGAGGGGCGCAAGTCGTTCCGCGACGTCAAGCACTACAAGCGCAGGAAACGCTGGCTGGCCTGAGGCGGTCGCCCGCGCTGGCCTGCGCGCGAAATTCCCACGTTCGGGCGGCGCGCGCGCCATTGCCCTTCGGTTCCGTTTTCGCTATCAGCGGGGAACCAAGCTATGCGGAGGGAATTTCGACCATGGCAGACCACGCCTCTGACGGCCCCGTCGAACTGGGCGCCAAGATGGACTATTCCGAGCACGAAAAGACCTATTCGCTTTTCCTCGGCCTCACCAAATATGTGACGCTCGCCACCGTCGCGCTGCTGATCGCGATGGCGTTCGGCTTCTTCACCTCGGCCGGCTTCATTTCCGCGACGATCCTTTTCGTCCTGCTCAACGTCGTCGGCGCCTTCATCCTGCGCTGACCCCGTCCGGCAAGGGCGAGGATTTTTCCAGCGGCCCGCAAGACGGGCCGTCGGCGTGTCGGAGGGGCTTTCTCCCTGAAAGGACTTTGCGGTGGCACAGACTGTTTTCATAGCCAGAGAAACCGAGGCCGACGAGACGCGCGTGGCCGCCTCGCCCGAGACGGTGAAGCGGCTGGCGGGGCTGGGCTTCGCCGTCGTGGTCGAGAAGGGCGCGGGCGCGTCCTCGCGCATTCCCGACGCCGACTTCGCCGCTGGCGGCGCTGCGATCGGCGCAGCATCGGACGCGGGCAAGGCCGATCTGGTTCTGAAAGTGCGCCGGCCCTCGGCGGCCGAGCTTTCGGGCTACAAGAAGGGCGCGCTCGTCATCGCCACCATCGACCCCTACGGCAACGAGGACGCGGTCGCGGCGATGGCGAAAGCCGGCGTCTCCGCCTTCGCCATGGAGTTCATGCCGCGCATCACCCGCGCGCAGGTGATGGACGTGTTGTCGTCGCAGGCCAACCTAGCCGGCTATCGCGCGGTGATCGACGCGGCCGCCGAATATGACCGGGCGCTGCCGATGATGATGACGGCGGCCGGCACCGTGCCGGCGGCGAAGATCTTCGTCATGGGCGCTGGCGTCGCCGGCCTCCAGGCCATCGCCACGGCGCGCCGCCTCGGCGCGGTCGTCACCGCGACCGACGTGCGCCCCGCCGCCAAGGAGCAGGTCGCCTCGCTCGGCGCCAAGTTCGTCGCCGTCGAGGACGAGGAGTTCAAGGCGGCCGAGACCGCCGGCGGCTACGCCAAGGAGATGTCGAAGGAATATCAGGCCAAGCAGGCCGCGCTCGTCGCCGACCACATCGCCAAGCAGGACATCGTCATCACCACGGCGCTGATCCCCGGCCGGCCGGCGCCGAAGCTCGTCTCTGCCGCCATGGTCGCGTCGATGAAGCCGGGCTCCGTGATCGTCGACCTCGCGGTCGAGCGCGGCGGCAATGTCGAGGGCGCGGTGCCGGGCAAGGTCGTGACCACGGCCAACGACGTGCGCATCGTCGGGCATCTGAACGTGCCGGGCCGCGTCGCGGCGTCCTCGTCGCTGCTCTATGCCAAGAACCTCTACGCCTTCGTCGAGACGCTGATCGACAAGGAGACGAAGCGCCTCAAGGTCGATGCCGGCGACGAGCTGGTCAAGGCGACGCTGCTGACCCATGAGGGCAGGATCGTCCATCCGAATTTCGCCGGGGTGAAGGTGGATGCGGCCCCCGTGGCCGCCCCCTTGGCCGCGAAAGCCGCTCCCGCCGCAGACGCCGCGCCGAAGAAGCGCGGGCGCAGGCCCGCGGCCGCGGCCGAAGGCGAGCCGGCGGCGCCGAAGAAGCGCGGCCGTCCGCCCAAGGTGAAGCCCGAGCAGGATAAGGGAGGCGCATGATGGAACAGAACGGCGCTCTGGAGCAGGCGATCAACCAGCTCGAGCAGGCGGCTGCCGCCGTGCGGATGGCATTCCAGGACGAGCGGGCCGCGCAGGCGGCCGACGCGGTGGCGGCGGGCGCGACTGCCGTGACCGGCATCGACCCCTTCGTCTTCCGCTTCGCCATCTTCGTGCTGGCGATCTTCGTCGGCTATTACGTGGTGTGGTCGGTGACGCCGGCGCTGCACACGCCGCTGATGTCGGTCACCAACGCGATCTCGTCGGTCATCGTCGTCGGCGCGCTGCTCGCGGTCGGCATCTCGGCATCGGGGCTCGCCACCGGCTTCGGCTTCGCGGCGCTGGTGCTGGCCTCGGTCAACATCTTCGGCGGGTTCCTCGTCACCCAGCGCATGCTGGCGATGTACAAGAAGAAAGAGAAGTGAGCCTGACCGATGAGTGAAAATCTCGCTTCCTTCCTCTACCTCGTCTCCGGCGTGCTGTTCATCATGGCGCTGCGCGGCCTGTCGCACCCGACGACGAGCCGCCAGGGCAATCTCTACGGCATGGTCGGCATGGCCATCGCCGTCGCCACCACGCTGGTGCTGGCCGAGCCCTCCTTCAACGG
>DAOMOI010000342.1:0-2999 GCA_035444225.1 Aquamicrobium sp.
CGGAGACAGCGCGCTCGCGGCGCTCGAGCATTTCGACGCCCAGGCCGAGGCGCTTGGCATCCACATCCAGCCGGCACGCAAACGCAAGGTGGCCTCGCCATGACCCGCATCATGCACCGCTCGCTCGTCTCGACCCCGCCCGTCGCCGTCGCCGCGCGCGGTATCGAGATCGTGGATTCGCAGGGCAGGAGCTATATCGACGCTTCAGGCGGCGCGGCCGTCTCCTGCCTCGGCCATGGCCATCCGGCGGTGCTGGAGGCGCTGCACGCGCAGCTCGACCGCATCGCCTACGCCCATACCGGCTTCTTCACCACCGAGGTCGCGGAGCAGCTCGGGGAACGGTTGGTCGAGGATGCGCCGGAGGGGCTGGACCACGTCTATCTCGTCTCGGGCGGGTCGGAGGCGGTCGAGGCGGCGCTGAAGATGGCGCGCCAGTATTTCGTCGAAATCGGCCAGCCGCAACGCCGCCATGTCGTCGCGCGCCGCCAGAGCTATCACGGCAACACGCTCGGCGCGCTGGCGGCCGGCGGCAATGAATGGCGGCGCGAGCAGTTCCGCCCGCTGCTGATCGAGACCCATCACGTCGATCCCTGCTTTTCCTATCGCTTCCGGCGCGAGGACGAGAGCGAGGAGGACTATGCGGCGCGCGCCGCCGCCTCGCTGGAGGAGAAGCTGCTCGAACTCGGGCCCGAAACCGTCATCGCCTTCGTGGCCGAGACGGTGGTGGGGGCGACGGCCGGCGCCGTCCCGCCGGTCGGCGACTATTTCCGCCGCATCCGCGAGATCTGCGACCGCCACGGCGTGCTGCTGATCCTCGACGAGGTGATGTGCGGCATGGGGCGCACCGGCACGCTGCACGCCTGCGAGCAGGAAGGGATCGCGCCGGACCTGATGACGATCGCCAAGGGGCTGGGCGGCGGCTATCAGCCCATCGGTGCGGTGCTCGTCTCCGGGGCGATCCACGAGGCGATCCGTTCAGGGACGGGCTTCTTCCAGCACGGCCACACCTATATGGGCCACCCTATGGCGGCGGCGGCCGGCCTTGCTGTGCAGGAAACCATCCGCCGCGATCACCTGCTCGACAACGTCCGGACCATGGGCGCGCTGCTCGAGGCACGCCTGACCGAACGCTTCGGCAACCATCACCATGTCGGCGACATCAGGGGGCGCGGCCTGTTCCGCGCGATCGAGCTGGTGGAGGACCGCGCAAGCAAACGCCCCTTTCCGGCAGCCCGCAAAGTTCATGCAGCGATCAAAAGGGAAGCGATGGCGCGCGGCCTGATGGTCTATCCGATGGGTGGCACCATCGACGGCGTCAACGGTGATCACGTGCTTCTGGCCCCGCCCTTCATCGTCGACGAATCCGACATCGACCGCATCGTCTCCCGCCTCGGAGACGCGGTCGATGCCGCAGTGGCTTGACGCCGCCGCCGATACGCGCACTCTTGCAGCCGGGGATCGGGGGGCTCCGCGCCTGCCGCTTCCGGCCCCGGATCACGAACGGGACAGGCCCACGGCACGGGGTCTGTCTTTGCCCAAAGGCCCCGAAGGGGATCGTGCCCAACAGGGAGACGCACTGATGAAACGACATTCGGTACTCGGCTTCGGCCTCGTCGCGGCGATGTTCGCCTCGCTTGCGGCAGGCGCCGCCAGCGCCCAGGAACAGCGCTTCGTTTCGGTCGGCACCGGCGGCGTGACCGGCGTATACTATCCGGTCGGCGGCGCCATCTGGCGCCTGATGAACCAGACCCGCCGCGACCACGGCATCCGCTGCTCGGTCGAGTCCACCGGCGGCTCGGTCTTCAACGTCAACGCCATCAAGGGCGGCGACCTCGAATTCGGCGTCGTGCAGTCCGACGTCCAGTACAACGCCTTCAATGGCGAGGCCGGCTTCGCCGATGGCGGGCCGCACGAGAAGCTGCGCTCGGTGTTCTCGCTCCATGCGGAGCCGCTCACCGTGGTCGCGCGCGCCGATTCGGGCATCGCCGATTTCGACGGCCTCAAGGGCAAGCGCGTCAATATCGGCAATCCCGGCTCCGGCCAGCGCGCGATGATGGACCTGCTCATCGAGGAGAAGGGCTGGACCAATTCCGACTTCGCGGTGGCGGCGGAGCTTGCGCCGGCCGAGCAGAGCTCGCAGCTGTGCGACAACAACATCGACGCCTTCGCCTATACGGTCGGCCATCCGGCCGGTGCGATCCAGGAGGCGACCACGACCTGCGAGTCCAAGATCGTCCCCGTCGAGGGCGATGTGGTCGACAAGCTGGTCGAGGAACGGCCCTACTACTTCAAGGCGGTCATTCCGGGCGGCATGTATGCCGGCAATCCCGACGACGTGAACACCTTCGGCGTCGGCGCGACCGTCGTGACCTCGGCCGACGTGCCGGACGACATCGTGCGCGCCTTCGTCGACGCGGTGTTCAAGGACTTCGATTCCTTCAAGGGCCTGCATCCGGCGCTGGCCAACCTGAACCCGGAAGACATGGCGAACCAGGGCAACTCCGCCCCGATGCACCCGGCAGCCGAAGCCTATTTCAAGGAGAAGGGCTGGCTCAAATAGGGTCGAGCCGCACCCGCGAGGAAGGGCAGCGCATGACGTCTTTCCGAACCTTCACCGTCTCTGGTCCGGGCGCGAAGCGCCGCGCAGACGAGCGCGCGCCCGGCTGACATTCAGGGAGGCGTTTCCCACGGGAAGCGCCTCCCTTTTTCATTTTCCAGAATCGCCCACCGGAGGGGAACCGCAATGGCGACACCGAACGAAAAGACCGCGAACGCGCCGCTGAGCGAGGCCGAGCTTCAGGACCTCGTCGCCGCCTCCGATACCGGAGCGCGAAACCCCGCCGGTTTCGCCGCATGGGTGATCTCGGGCGTGGCGCTGTGCTGGTCGCTGTTCCAGCTCTACATCGCCTCGCCGCTGCCCTTCACGCTGTCCAGCGCGACCGGCCTGCCGCTGGTGTTCAACGACACGCAGGCGCGTTCGATCCACCTCGCCTTCGGCG
>DAOMOI010000343.1:0-2462 GCA_035444225.1 Aquamicrobium sp.
GCGGCGTCACGCCATGGCCGAGATTGAAGACGAACGGCCCGTCCGCCAGCGCGCGCAGGATCGCCGAGACGCCGTCCTCGAGCGCCTTGCCGCCGGCCTGCAGCCGCAGCGGATCGAGATTGCCCTGCACCGCGCCGTCGCGCTGAAGGCGCCTGGCCTGCGCCGACGAGACGCTCCAGTCGAGCCCGAGCGCGGTGACGCCGGTTCTCTGGCGATACGCGTCATAGAGCGCGCCTGCCCCGCGCGGAAAGCCGATGATCGGCGTGTCGGGGAAGACCGCGCGCACGCGCTCGACCATGCGCTTGACCGGCCCGACGCAGCACGTCGCGAACATCTCCTCGTCGAGAACGCCTGCCCACGAATCGAAGATCTGCACCGCATCCGCGCCCGCCTCGATCTGGCGGATGAGATAATCGGCCGAACGCTCGGCGAGGGTGGAGAGAAGGGCGCGCATTTCCCGGGGATTGGAGAAGGCGAACAGCCGCGCCGGCGCCTGGTCGGGCGTGCCGTGACCGGCGATCATGTAGGTCGCCACCGTCCACGGCGCGCCGCAGAAGCCGAGCAGCGTGGTCTTGCCCGGCAGCTCGGCGCGAAGACGGCGCACGGTTTCGTAGACCGGCGCGAGATTCACGTGAAACGAGGACGGGTCGATATCCGACAGGCCCTCGACCTCGGCAGGCGTGATCGGCGTCATCAGCGGCCCGCGTCCCTCCTCGAAGCGGAGATCGCGGCCGAGTGCATGCGGCACGACGAGGATGTCGGAAAACAGGATCGAGGCGTCGAAGCCGAAGCGGCGGATCGGCTGCAGCGTCACCTCGACCGCGAAATCGGGGTTGTAGCACAGGTCGAGAAAGCTTCCGGCCTTGGCGCGGGAGGCGCGGTATTCGGGAAGATAGCGTCCCGCCTGCCGCATCATCCAGATCGGCGGGGGAAAGACGGTCTCGCCTTTCAGCACGTCGAGGACGATTCGTCTTTCTTCCATGTCCAGCGTCTCCGGGTTGGGCGCCCAATCAAACTAAAGAGTCTTTTAAAGGAATCTTCTGATTCTACGACTCTGTTGGAATCGGCAATTGCCGCTTGTCCCCGTCACGGGCCCGAAGCTCAACAGGCAAAGCGCCGCAGGGCAGCTTTGTCCGCATGGGAAAATGCCGCGGATAGGCTGAATTTCCATAGTAAAAACAATTAATTGGCGGAGAGAAGGGCGAAGCTCGCCCTGTGGATGGAGAAGGAAAAGGTCTGCCGTCCCCGCTTTCCTTCACATCCCCGCTACGAATTCCGCGCCCGCGTCGATTGTGGACAAGCCGGCGTCTGATACAGTCGCCCCGGCACGCGGCCTGAATCGGTCCCCGCTTTCCACAGTCGCCAACAGGCCACGGATGCTCCTGTGAACAAGCAGCAACGCTTCTTTCATCTCCATCTCATCTCCGACGCCACCGGCGAGACGCTGCTGGCGGCCGGCCGCGCCGTCTCGGCGCAATACAAGGATGCGCGCGCCATCGAGCACATCTATCCGCTGGTACGGACGGAGAAGCAGCTTCTGAAGGTGCTGGAGGAGATCGACGCCACGCCGGGCATCGTGCTTTACACGGTGATCGACAAGATGCTTGCCGCGCTGATCGACGAGCGCTGCGCGGAGATGGGCCTGCCTTGCGTCTCGGTGCTGGAGCCGGTGCTGACCGTGTTCCAGTCCTATCTCGGCCAGCCCGCAGGGCGCCGGGTCGGCGCCCAGCATGTGCTCGACGCCGACTATTTCCGCCGCATCGACGCGCTGAACTTCACCATGGACCATGATGACGGCCAGATGCTCGACACGGTCGGCGAGGCCGACGTGATCCTGATCGGCATCTCGCGCACGTCGAAGACGCCGACCAGCATCTATCTCGCCAATCGCGGCATCAAGACCGCCAATGTGCCGATCGTGCAGGGCGTGCCGATCCCGCAAAGCGTGATCGAGGCGAAGAAGCCGCTGATCGTCGGCCTCGTCGCCACCGCCGAACGCATCTCGCATGTGCGCCAGAACCGCGTTCTCGGCACCTCGGTTGGCTATGATTCGCAAAGCTATGTCGACCGCGGCGTCATCGCCCAGGAACTGGTCCATGCCCGCCAGATCTGCGCCCGCCATGGCTGGCCGGTCATCGATGTCAGCCGCCGCTCGATCGAGGAGACGGCCGCGGCAATCGTTGCCCTGCGCGGCAAGCCGCGCTAACTCGATCCTGTGCGGCTAGCCGCACCAACTCGATTTCATGCGGCCAGCCGCGTTGAACGGCGTTGAACTCATGGAGGACGCCATGTCCAAAGCTTTCGTGCCCGAGACCATCGTGCTCGCTTCTGCGAGCCCGTTCCGCAGGAAGATGCTGGAAGATGCCGGCCTCGCCGTCGAGGCGGTGCCGGCCGAGATCGACGAGCGCGCCGTCGAGACGGCGGTGGAGGGCTCCGGCGTCACGCCGCAGGAGCTGGCGGCG
>DAOMOI010000343.1:2472-2991 GCA_035444225.1 Aquamicrobium sp.
CCTCGCCGAGGCCAAGGCGCTCGATGTTTCCGGGCGCATGCCCGGCCGCCTCGTTCTCGGGGCCGACCAGACCCTGTCGCTGGGCGACGAGGTGCTGCACAAGCCGGCCGACATGGAAGAAGCGCGCCGCCGGCTGCTCAGGCTTTCGGGCCGGACGCACGAATTGAACAGCGCCGTCGTGCTCATCCGCGACGGCGCGGTGATCTGGCGTCATGTCGGCGTCGCCCGGCTGACCATGCGCGATCTCGACCCGGCCTTCATCGGCCGCCACCTGTCGCGCGTGGGTGAGAAGGCGCTGTCGAGCGTCGGCGCCTACCAGATCGAGGGCGAGGGCATCCAGCTGTTCGAGGCGGTCGAGGGCGATCATTTCACCATCGTCGGCCTGCCGCTGCTGCCGCTTCTGGCCAAGCTGCGCGAACTGGGGGCGGTGGATGGTTGACGCCGCCATGCGCAAGGCCTTCGTCGTCGGCCACCCCATCGCCCATTCGCGGTCGCCGCTGATCCACGGCCATTGGCTGG
>DAOMOI010000344.1:0-2984 GCA_035444225.1 Aquamicrobium sp.
GGCCGGCGGCGCCGGTCTTCCCGCCCCGCGCGTCTGAAAACGACGATCTAGCGTTCGCGCAAGATGAAATTAGCGACCGCCTCGGCGAGGCCGGGCGCGAGCGGCAGCGACGGATCGCCATAGACGGCGAGGTTTGCGGCCGTGTCGCCTTCCGGCACCGCCTTCAGCACATGGTTCATGCCCGGCAGCACGACATGCTCCGCTTTCGGTTGCGCCCGCGCCAGCGCCTCGGCATCCGCCGCATTGACCTGAAGGTCAGCCCCGCCCTGCACGATCAGCACCGGCAGCGTCACATCCGCGATCAGCGCGGCCGGATCGCGCGCGAAGGCGTCGATGAGAAAGTCCTGTATCGCCGGCGAGAAGAACAGGCCCTGCAAGGACGGGTCGAGCCCGGCGGCATCGACCCTTTCGCCGCGCTCCAGCGAGGCGATGGCGTCAAGGGCTTCGTCCAAAATCGCGGCGTTGGCAGGATTGGCGCGAAGCTGCTCGGCGAGCACGACGCCCATTTTCCGGCCGGGCGCGGCGAGAAGCACCAGCCCGCACAGCGCCGCGCCCGCCTCCTGCGCGGCGACGAGCGCGACGAGCCCGCCCTCGCTGTGGCCGGCGAGCCAGACGCAATCGACCCCCGCCTTCTCCTTCGCCACCGCGATCCATGCCCGCGCGTCGGCCGCGTAGTCGTCGAAGGTGACGGCGTTGGGGTCGGGGAAGGTGCCGCGGCTTCCGAACATGCCGCGCTTGTCGATGCGGATCGAGGCGACGCTGCGTGCTGCCAGCGCCTCGGCCAGCATCTTGAGATAGGAAGCGTCGACGCCGAGCGGGTTGTTGCCGTCGCGATCCGTCGGGCCGGAGCCGGGGATGATGACGATTGCGGCCCTGGCCGCGCCGTCGGGCGCGAGCAGCGTGCCGCGCAGCGGGCCGTTTTCCACTTCGGCCTCGACCGGGGTTTCCGTCACGGCTTGCGCCTTTCCCGGCAGGGACGCGGCAAGCACGAGCGCCGCCGCCATGGTTCGTATGGCCGCTTTCATGCCCGCCACGCTAGAGGCTCGGCGGCAGGGCGGCAAGGCGGCCCGTGTTGCGGCCCCGTGTTGCGACCATTGGCGCGCTGTGGCAGAAGCGCGGGACGAATTTTCGCGGATTGCCGATGAAGAACCAGCGCGACAGGCAAGCAAAGGCCCGGCCGGAGGTGGGCGAAACCCGGCCGGCGAAGGCCCACGGCCGCGCCGCGCCGGGCTTCCCTCGTGGCCGGCCGAAGCTGCCGCGCCGGCAGGGCGCGCTGCCGGCCGAGGTGCTGCCGCTGATCCTCGAGGTCGAGCCGGGCGCGGACTATGCGCTCCTCGATTCCGGCGACGGCCGCAAGCTGGAGCAGTACGGCCCCTACCGCATCGACCGGCCGGAAGGGCAGGCGATCTGGCGCCCCGCTTTGCCCGCGCGCGAATGGGCGGCGGCGGACGCGGTCTTCACCGGCGACACCGACGAGGAAGGCATGGGCCGCTGGCGCTTTCCGAAGACGCCGCTCGGCGAGACATGGCCGATGAAGCATGACGGCCTCGACTATCTCGGCCGCTTCACCTCGTTTCGCCATGTCGGCGTCTTTCCCGAGCAGGCCCCGCACTGGCGGCACATGGAGGCGTTGATCGCCGGCGCGAGGCGGCCGGTCCGGGTGCTGAACCTGTTCGGCTATACCGGGCTCGCCTCGCTGGTCGCGGCGCGCGCCGGGGCCGAGGTCACCCATGTCGACGCCTCGAAGAAGGCGATAGGCTGGGCGCGCGAGAACCAGGAGCTGGCGCGGCTGGCCGACAGGCCGATCCGCTGGATCTGCGACGACGCGATGAAGTTCGCCGAGCGCGAGGAGCGGCGCGGCAGCCGCTACGACATCGTCCTGCTTGACCCACCCGCCTATGGCCGCGGGCCGAAGGGCGAGGTCTGGCAGCTCTTCGACGACCTGCCGGCGATGGTCGAGCTGACCCGGGCGATCCTGACGCCGAAGCCGCTCGCCGTCGTGCTCACCGCCTATTCGATCCGTGCCTCCTTCTTCGCCATCCACGCGCTGATGCGCGACACCTTTACGGGGATGGGAGGACGCGTAGAATCGGGCGAGCTGGTCATCCGCGAGCAGGCCGCCGGCCGCCGGCTCTCGACCTCGCTGTTCTCGCGCTGGGTGGCGGCATGAGGTTGTCTCGGCCACGCTTGCGCCGCCCCTCATCCGCCCTTCGGGCACCTTCTCCCCGTGAACGGGGAGAAGGGGAAGCGGCGAGGTTGCGGCCATCCCGCCTCTCCCCGTTCACGGGGAGAGGATGCCGGCAGGCAGGTGAGGGGCAGCGCGGCGGCTCCAGAGGAGGCGCGGCATGAGCGACATCAGGCCCGCAGGGCAGGTCAAGGAAGTCACCAGCCTCGCCAATCCGCTGATCAAGGACATCCGCGCGTTGGCGCTGAAGAAATTCCGCGACCGCGACGGCGCGTTCATGGCCGAGGGGCTGAAGCTCGTCATCGACGCGCTCGATCTCGGCTGGACGGTTCGCACGCTGGTCTTCGCCCGCTCGCAGCGCGGCAACGCGGCGATAGAGAAGGCGGCGGCGCGCGCCAGGGCCGCCGGGGCATTGGTGCTGGAGGTGCCGGAGAAGATCCTCACCGCCATCACGCGGCGCGACAACGCGCAGGCCGTGCTCGGCGTGTTCTCGCAACGCTGGATGCCGCTCAAGGACATCCGTCCGCGCGACGGCGAGGTCTGGGTCGCGCTCGACCGGGTGCGCGATCCCGGCAATCTCGGCACCGTCATCCGCACCGTCGATGCGGTCGGCGCGAAAGGCGTCATCCTCGTCGGCGAGACCACCGACCCCTATTCGCTGGAGACGGTGCGCGCCACCATGGGCTCGATCTTCGCCGTGCCGGTGGCGCGCGCCGACGCCGACGCCTTCCTCGACTGGCGAAAGAAGGCAGCCGGCCTGCGCCTCGTCGGCACCCATCTGAAGGGCTCGGTCGACTAT
>DAOMOI010000345.1:0-2970 GCA_035444225.1 Aquamicrobium sp.
CGGCGAGATCACCGGCCCGCTCGACGGGGCGCAGCTTGCCGGCTATCGCGGCGAGGCCTCGGCGCCGACGGCGATCCTGCTCGTCAAGAACGGCCTGCATGTCGAGATCGTCATCGACCGCGACCACCCGATCGGCAAGACCGACAAGGCCGGCATCGCCGACATGGTGCTGGAAGCGGCGCTGACCACCATCCAGGACTGCGAGGATTCGGTCGCGGCCGTCGATGCCGAGGACAAGGTCCTCGCCTACCGCAACTGGCTCGGCCTGATGAAGGGCGATCTCGAGGAGAAGATCGAGAAGGACGGCAAGACCTTCACCCGCGCGCTGAATCCCGACCGCACCTACACCGGAGCGGACGGCTCGAAGCTGACCCTGCCCGGCCGCTCGCTGATGCTGGTCAGGAATGTCGGGCATCTCATGACCAACCCGGCGATCCTGCTCGCCGACGGCTCGGAAATCCCGGAAGGGATCATGGACGCCGCCATCACCGCGCTGATCGCGCTGCACGACATCGGTGCGAACGGCCGCCGCGCCAACAGCCGCGCCGGCTCGATGTATGTGGTCAAGCCCAAGATGCACGGGCCGGAGGAAGTGGCCTTCGCGGCCGAGCTTTTCGGCCGCGTCGAGGACGTGCTGGGCATGAAGCCCGACACGATCAAGATGGGCATCATGGACGAGGAGCGCCGCACCACGGTCAACCTCAAGGAGGCGATCCGCGCGGCCAAGGAACGCGTGGTGTTCATCAACACCGGCTTCCTCGACCGCACCGGCGACGAGATCCACACCTCGATGGAAGCCGGCCCGATGATCCGCAAGGGCGACATGAAGCAGGCGGCGTGGATTTCCGCCTACGAGCAGTGGAACGTCGATATCGGCCTCGAATGCGGGCTTTCCGGCCATGCCCAGATCGGCAAGGGCATGTGGGCGATGCCCGACCTGATGGCGGCGATGCTGGAGCAGAAGATCGCCCATCCGAAAGCCGGGGCGAACACCGCCTGGGTGCCGTCGCCGACGGCGGCGACGCTGCATGCCACGCATTATCACAAGGTCGACGTCCATGCCGTGCAGGAGAGCTTCAAGAACCGGCCGCGGGCGAAGCTGTCCGACATCCTCTCCGTGCCGGTCGCGGCGCGACCGAACTGGTCGGATGAGGACAAGCGCCAGGAGATCCGCAACAACGCGCAAGGAATCCTCGGCTATGTCGTGCGCTGGATCGACCAGGGCGTCGGCTGCTCCAAGGTGCCGGACATCAACGATGTCGGCCTGATGGAAGACCGCGCCACGCTGCGCATCTCCTCGCAGCACCTCGCCAACTGGCTGCATCACGGCGTCGTCTCGAAGGACGAGGTGCTGGCCGTGATGAAGGAGATGGCCGCCGTGGTCGACCGGCAGAATGCGGACGACCCGCTCTACCGGCCGATGGCGGCCGATTTCGACGGCTCCATCGCCTTCCAGGCCGCGCTCGACCTCGTGTTCAAGGGCCGCGAACAGCCTTCCGGCTATACCGAGCCGGTGCTGCATGCGCGCCGGCTGGAGCTGAAGGCGCGCGACCGGGCGCGGTGACGAAAGGGACGCCGTGCGCCTGCTGGCGATCGACACCGCCGCGCATCTGTGCGCGGCCTGCATCCTCGACACGGAGACGGGCGAGCGCGGGCGCGCCGTGCTCGACATCGGCAAGGGCCATGCCGAGCGCCTGATGGCGGTGATAGACGCCGCGCTGACAGAGGCTGGCGCTACCCATGCCGATCTCGACGCCATCGTCGTGTCGGTCGGCCCCGGCTCGTTCACCGGCGTGCGCGTCGGCGTCGCGGCCGCGCGCGGGCTCGCGCTGGCATTGAAGATACCGACCGTCGGCGTGACGACGCTGGAGGCGCTGGCGCGCGAGGCCGCCCAGCCCGGCCGGCCGGTCGTCGCGAAAATCGAGGCCGGGCGCGGGCAGGCCTATGTCGCGGCCTTCTCCGCCGACGGCGTGCAAACCTTCGGCCCGGCCGCGCTGACGCTGGAGGATGCGGACGCCCTGATCCGCGACATGGCCGGCGAGCCGGTGGTGGCGACGGGAAGGACGGCCGACATCGCCACCTATGCCCGGCTCGGCGCGGAGAAGCTTGCCGCCGGCGGCCAGCCCGAAAAGCCGCGCCCGCTCTATCTGCGCGAGGCCGACGCCCGCCCGCAGGACGCCTTCGCCCTGCCGCGAAAGGCCGCGCCGTGAGGATACCGTTCTTCTCGCCCGCCGAGGAATTCGCGGTCGAGCGGCTGACGCCGGAAGATGCCCGGCTGCTCCCCGCCGTTCATCGCGAGGATTTCGTGCGCCCGTGGTCGGGCGGCGAATTCGAGACGCTTTTGTCGCAGGAGCCGGTGTTCGGCTTCGGCGCGTGGCGCGTCGGCCACCGCGCGGAGCCGCCGGCCGGCTTCGTGCTGGCGCGGCTCGCAGCCGGCGAGGGTGGCGCCGGCACGGGCTCGGGCGCGAACTGATGGAGGCGGTGCTGCGCCATCTCCACGGCGAAAGGGCGGAAGCGTTGTTCCTCGAGGTGGACGAGACCAACGCGCCGGCGCTGGCGCTCTATCGCCGGCTCGGCTTCGTCGAGGTCGGCCGCCGCCCGGCCTATTACGAGCGGCCGGACGCTGCCAACACGGCCGCGCTCGTCATGCGCCGCGACCTGCGTTAGCCTTCCCGGCCATGTTGAAGACCGTGCGGCTCTCCCTGGCGCTGGCGGCGTTCGCGGTCGCGACGCCGCCTCTGGCGCTGTGGCAGGCGGCGGCGTTGCGCACCGGCCTGATGGACCCGCGCCGGGCGCCGCGCCTGTGGCACCGGCTGGTGCTGCGGCTCGTCGGCATGCGCGTCCATGTCCATGGCGCGCCGGCGTCGGGGCGGCCGCTGCTGATCGCCTCCAACCATGTGTCGTGGACCGATATCATGGCGCTGGGCGCGACCACCGACGTGCATTTCATCGTCAAGGCCGAGGTGGCGG
>DAOMOI010000346.1:0-2962 GCA_035444225.1 Aquamicrobium sp.
CGAGGAGTTCGGCAAGCTGCACAAGGCCGAGATGAACGACTATGTCGTCATGTATTACGACGCTGCCAACCTGCTCTTCTCCTCGATCGAGAAGGCGGGAATGCTCGACAGCGACGCTGTCGTGGCGGCGCTGGAGGCCAATGCGCCCTTCGACGGCTCGGTCGGCACGCTGACCTGGGGCGGCGGCGAGGCCTATGGCGTCGACCACCAGATCTACCGCTCGGTGGTGATGGTCGAGATCCAGGGCGGCAAGGGCGTCGTGATCGGCGAAGCCAAGCTGAACTAGGCGGGCAAACGGGGTCACAACGGATGTTTCAGCAGTTTCTCGTCGTCGCCGGGCTGTCGTCGGCAACCTACATGCTGACGGCGCTCGGGTTCACGCTGATCTTCGGCATCATGCGCGTGGTGAACTTCGCCCATGGCGAGTTCCTGCTGATCGGCGCCTACACCGTCTTCGTGGCCCAGCACGTGCTCGGACTGGACTACATGATCGCACTTCCCCTGGCGGCGCTGGTCGCCGGGGGCTTCGGCATCCTCGCCGAACGCCTGCTTTTCCGCCGCTTCACCGGCGACGAGATCGGCGGCATGATCGTCGCGCTGGCGCTGGCCATCACCATCAAGGGTGCGGTCACGGTCATCTGGGGCGTCGACAGCCAGCCGATCGACCGGCCCTTCTCCGGCTCGTTCGAGATCGCCGGGGTCTTCATTCCCAGGGACCAGCTTTTCGCCGCCGTCGTCGCGCTCGTCATGGTCGTCGTGACGTGGTGGCTTCTCAACCATACGAGGCTGGGCCTCGCCATGCGCGCGGTGGCGCAGTCGCCGGAGGTCGCCCGGCTGCAAGGCATCGCGCCGTGGAAGACCTATCCCGTCGCCTTCGCCATCGGCTGCGCGCTGGCCGGCCTTGCCGGCGCGCTCGCCGCGCCGATCTACGGCGCCGAACCCAATATGGGCGACGCCGCGCTGATGAAGGCCTTCATCGTCGTCGTCCTCGGCGGGTTGGGCTCCATCCCCGGCGCGCTGATCGCCGCCGTCCTGCTCGCCTCGATCGAGGCCGGCATCTCGATCCTGTTCAACGCCACGATCGCCGCGCTGGTCTCCTTCCTCGCCGTGATCGTCGTCCTGCTGGTGAAGCCGGCGGGCATCATGGGGCGGTCGTGATGCGCATCGTCAATATCGTCCTCACCATCCTCATCGTCGGCCTGGCGCTGTCGCCTTTCCTGATCGGCGAGCGCTTCACCTGGCACATCGCCATCCTGATCGGCATCAAGGCGCTCTTGGCGCTCAGCCTGCATCTGATGCTGCGCATCGGGCAGCTGTCGCTCGCGCAGGCCGGCTTCATGGGCATGGGCGCCTATGCGTCGGCCCTGCTCACCCGCGACGTCGGCGTGCCCTTCCTGCTGGGCCTCGGCGCCGCCATCGCCATTCCGGCCCTCATCGCCTGGGTGATCGGGGCGGTCATCCTGAAGGTGCGCGGCGTGCATTTCGCGCTGCTCACCTTCGTCATGGGCGAGGCCATCGTGCTGGTCTTCGTCGAGTTCGTCTTCCCCTTCGGCGGCAATAACGGGCTGATGAGCATCCCGACGGCCTCGATCTTCGGCATGACGCTGCGCAGCCGCGAGAGCTTCTACATCCTCGTCCTCGCCGTGGTCGCCCTTTCGCTCTTGGTGCTGCGCATCATGCTCCACGGGCAGTCGGGGCACATCCTGCGCGGCCTCGACAGCAACGAGCCGCTGGTCCAGTCGCTCGGCATCGACGCCCTTGCCTGGCGTCGCTTCGTCTTCGCCGCCAGCGCCGGCATCGCCGGGGCCTCTGGCAGCCTCTATGCCCATTATCTGAGCTACATCTCGCCTGAGGCGTTCAACATCACCACCACGATCAACGCGCTGGTGATGAACGTGGTGGGCGGCGTCGGCGCGGTGGTGGGGCCGATCGTCGGCGCCATCATCCTCGTGCCGCTGCCGGAGCTTTTCCGCACGGCCATCGCATGGCAGCAGTTCCTCTACGGCCTGTCGCTCATTCTGCTGATGGTGTTCCTGCCGCGGGGCCTGGTCGGCCTGCTGAGGAGGTTGAAATGAGCGTGGCACAACTCGAGGTTCGTGACGTCTCGCGCAGCTTCGGCGGCATCCATGCGGTGCAGAACGTCTCCTTCGCGGTCGATACCGGGCGCATAACCGGCCTCGTCGGGCCGAACGGCGCCGGCAAGACCACGCTGTTCAACCTGATCACCGGCGGCATGCCGACGACTTCCGGCAGCATCCATTTCGACGGCCACGACATCTCCGGCTGGGCGCCGGGACGGGTGGCGAAGATGGGGCTGGTGCGCAGCTTCCAGGCGGCGATGGTGCTGCCTGAGCTGACCGTGCGCGAGCATCTGGAGCAGGCGGTGCTTTTCTACCATGCCGGAACGCCGCTGGCGCTGTTTGCCAACCGGCACCGGCGCGCCACGCGCGAGGAGGCCCGCGCCACCGCCGAGGAGGTGCTGGACTTCACCGATCTGAGGGAGAACGCCGACGAGATCGCCGCTTCCCTGCCCTATGGGCTGCAGAAGATCCTCGGCGTTGCCATGGCCATCGCGGTGCGGCCGAAGATGCTGCTGGCCGACGAACCCGCGGCGGGCTTGAACGGGGCCGAGACCGCGCGGATGGAGGCGCTGTTCCGCGCCGTCCACGCCGAGCGCGGCATCGCGCTGATGGTGATCGAGCACGACCTGCCGATGGTGATGCGGTTGTGCGATCGGATCATCGCGCTTTCCCAGGGAAAGCTGATCGCCGACGGCACCCCGGCGGAAGTGCGCCATTCGCCCGCCTTTGTCGAAGCCTATCTGGGGAGCGTCGCCGATGCGGCTTGAGCTTCGCAACGTCTCCGTCCGCTACGGGGCGATCCAGGCGGTGCGCGACGTGTCGCTCACCGTCGAATCCGGCACGGTGGCGGCCATTCTCGGCGCCAACGGCGCCGGCAAGTC
>DAOMOI010000347.1:0-2954 GCA_035444225.1 Aquamicrobium sp.
CCAGCCGATCGCAACGCAGATGTCGCCATTGGCCAGCCCGTTGATGAACTCGGAGGAGTGGAACTTGCGCACATGCGGCCGCACGGCGAGCAGCACCTCCTCGGCCTTGGCGAGGCTCTCGGGAGCGGTGTCGTTAGGATCGAGCCCGAGATATTTCAACACCGTGGGCACCACGTCGGTCGGCGAATCGAGGAAGTAGACGCCGCAGCCCGACAGCTTGGCGATCTGCTCGGGATCGAACACCGCCGCCCAGGAATCGATCTCGTCGACGCCGAGCGCCTCCTTCACCTTCTGCACGTTGTAGCCGATGCCGACGGTGCCCCACATGTAGTTGATCGAATATTTGTTGCCGGGGTCGTAGAGCGCGGTGCGCTCCTCGATCATGTCCCACATGTTCTTCAGGTTGGGCAGCTTCGACTTGTCGAGCTTCTGGTAGACGCCGGCCTCGATCTGGCGCACCATGAACGGGCTTGCGGTCGGCACGACGATGTCGTAGCCGGAGGAGCCGGCGAGCAGCTTGGTCTCGAGGATCTCGTTGGAATCATAGACGTCGTAGACGACGCGGATGCCGGTCTTGGCGGTAAATTCCTGGATGATCGAATCGTCGATATAATCCGACCAGTTGTAGACGTTGACGACGCGGTCCTGCGCGAGCGCCTCGCCGGCCAGCGCCATTGCCGCGGCGGAGACGGCGGAAAGCAGGATTGCCTTGCGGATCATGGTGTTCTCCTCTGTCGAAACCCGCTCCCCGGCTGTCGTGACGCGTGCTTTCCGGCGGGGTGGATCGGTGGAAGCCTATTGGCGTTTTCGCCCCGCCACAAGCGGGAAAAAAGCGCGGATCGCCTATAGATAGGTGGTGCGTTCGAGCGGCGTGATCTCGCCCCAGAATGCGAGGATTTCCGCCCGCTTCAGGTCCTTGTAGACCTTGGCCAGAAGCGGCCCCAGCGCCCGGTCGACGAAACGGCTCTTCTCCATCAGCTGGAGCGCGTCGTCCATGTCGTCGGGCAGGAACAGCCCCTCGTCGTCATAGGCGTTGCCCTGCACCGGCGGCGGCGGCACGGCCTTCTTCTCGATGCCCTCGATCATGCCCTGTATCAGCGCCGCCATCACCAGATAGGGGTTGGCGTCGGCGCCGGCGATGCGATGCTCGACGCGGCGGTTGGCCTCGTTGGAAACCGGGATGCGCAGCGCCACCGAGCGGTTGTTCTCGGCCCACACCGCGCGCGTCGGCGCGTAGGAACCCGGCGTGATGCGGCGAAAGCCGTTCCAGGTGTTGATGAACAGCAGGAGCGATTCCGGCATCGTCTTCAACAGGCCGGCAACGGCGGCTTCGAGCCGCGGCCGCCCTTCCGGCCCGGCAAAGATGTTGTCGCCCTGCGCGTCGAGGATCGAGGCGTGGACATGCATGCCGTTGCCGGCATATTCGAGGAAGGGCTTGGCCATGAAGGTCGCCGTCAGCCCGTGGGCGCGCGCGCAGCCCATGACGATGCGCCGCAGAAGAATGACGTCGTCGGCCGCCTTCAACGGGTCGGCCCGGTGCTTGAGGTTGACCTCGAACTGGCCGGGCGCGGCCTCCTTGATGATGGTGTCGATCGGCAGGTTCTGGGCGTCGGCGGCATCGCGGATCATGTCGAACAGGTCGGCATGCTCGGCGAGGTCGTCGAGCCCGTACATGCGCAAGCGATCCGGCCCCGCCATCGCGCCCACCGGCGCCGGCATGCCGTCGTCCCAGTCGGTGCCGGGCTCGAGCAAGTAGAATTCCAGCTCGAAGGCGACGACCGGGAAGAAACCCTTGTCGTTGACCTCGGCCACCTTCTTCTTCAGCACCTGCCGCGGGTCGGCCATGAACGGCTCGCCCTCCGGCGTGAAGGTCTGGAGCAGCACCTGCGCGGTCTTGCGCTTGGCCCACGGCACCATGGCGAGCGTGCCGCGCGTCGCCCGGCAGAAGCCGTCCTGGTCGCCGGTCTCGATATGGAGGCCCGTTTCCGTCACCTCGCGGCCCCAGACGTCGAGGCCGTGCAGCGACATCGGGAAGTTGACGCCCTCCTGAAACGCCTTCTTCAGCGCGTCGGCCGGCGCCCACTTGCCGCGCATGACGCCGTTGGGATCGGCGATCAGGAATTCGACCGCCTCGAGATCGGGATGTTGCTCCACGAAGGCGCGATATTCGCGCGCATGGTCGGGAGAGACGAACCTGGCGGCCTCTTCGGCCTCCTCTGACATCTTGTCCGCCTCGGCGCGGGACTTGCGCCTTGCTTCGGGTATGCTCCTCACTCCGGACGCGGCAAGGTCCGACTGGTGATCTGGCAAGATGAACCTGTCTCGCTGTTTCGTCGCGGCCAGCCTGCGCCGGCCTCCCATTTCTGTCAATGGGGGGCGGAAATGCCGGAAAGGCCGGGCCGTTGCGGCCGCGACAGCCGGCGGAATTCCAGTGCGATATGGACGAGCAGCGCGGCGAAGATGATGGCGCCGCCGGCCAGCGTGCGCGCGCTCGGCACCTCGCCATGGACGAGCCACACCCAGACCGGCCCGAGCAGGGGCTCGAAGGTGGCGAGGAGCGCGGCGTAGGCCGCCGCGATCATCCGCGCGCCGGTGGCGAAGAACGCGAGCCCGAGGCCGAGATTGACCGCCCCGAACAGGAACAGGAAGGCCATGTCGCGCGGCGAGACATCGAGCGTCGATGCCTGCGTGGCGGCGACGAGGCCGGCGATCATCGTGCCGAGGCACATGGCCGGCGTCATCCGCACATGCGCATAGCGCCGCGTCAGCACGGTGGCGATGGAGAAGACGAGGACGATGGCGAGCGCCAGCCCGTCGCCGACCATCGACACCGTGCCGGAAAGCGACCCCGAGACCATGACGGCGACGCCGGCGATGACGGCGGCGGTCGCCGCCCAGGTCGTCGCCGAGACGCGCTCGCCGAACAGCATGAAGGCAAGCAGCGCCGCGAACAG
>DAOMOI010000348.1:0-2946 GCA_035444225.1 Aquamicrobium sp.
GCGAGGAGAACCGTTCCGACGAGGCCATGGCGCCCTTCACCAAGGCGCTGAAGAAAGGGTTGAACGACCTTCAGGCCGCAACCATGTGGCTAATGCAGAACGCGATGCAAAAGCCCGACAATGCGGGCGCGGCCTCGACCGACTACCTCCACCTCTTCGGGCTGGTGGCGTTGGGCTTCATGTGGGGCCGCATGGCCAGGATCGCGCAGGACAAGGTCGCGGCCGGCGATGCGACGGCGCTGCATGAAGCCAAGCTCGTCACGGCACGGTACTATTTCGAGCGCATCATGCCGGAATCGGCGGCGCATCTCGCCCGCATCTCGGTCGGCTGCGACGCGATGATGGCGCTTGCCGAGGACGCATTCTAGGGAGTACGGAATCAGGGACTGTTCAACCTTGAACGTATTGTCCTAACAACCGCACAGGGGAGGTGCACGGTGTCGAAGCGACCGGCTGAAATTCTCGATCTTCCAAGGCCCGCATGGGCCGGCGAGGAGGTTTCCATGCTCTACGACATGGCGACCCGCTTTCTCGAGACCGAGATCGCGCCGCGCTATGACGGGTTCGAGAAGGCCGAGATGGTCGATCGCGAAAGCTGGCGCAAGGCCGGCGCCAACGGCCTTCTCTGCGCCTCGATGCCCGAGGAATATGGCGGCGCCGGCGGCACCTTCGCCCATGAGAGCGCCATCAACGAGGCCATCGGCCATGTCGGCGTCGACGGCTTCGGCATCGCGCTGCACAACGCCATCGTCGCGCCCTACATCCTCCATTACGGCTCCGAGGAGCAGAAGAAGAAATGGCTGCCGAAGCTCGCCTCGGGCGAGATGATCGGCGCCATCGCCATGACCGAGCCCGGCGCCGGCTCCGACCTTCAAGGCGTCAAGACGCGCGCGGTCAGGGACGGCAACCATTATTCGATCTCCGGCTCCAAGACCTTCATCACCAACGGCCAGCTCGCCAACCTGATCATCGTCGTCGCCAAGACCGACCCGGAAAAGGGCGCCAAGGGCACGTCGCTGATCGTGGTCGAGACCGACGAGGTCGAAGGCTTCGAGCGCGGCCGCAACCTCGACAAGATCGGGCTGAAGGCCAACGACACATCCGAGCTGTTCTTCAACGACGTGCGGGTGCCGACGTCCAACTTGCTGGGCAGCGAGGAGGGACAGGGCTTCATCCAGCTGATGCAGCAGCTGCCGCAGGAGCGGCTGCTGATCGGCACCCAGGCCATCGCCATGATCGAGCGCGCTCTGGCCGTCACCATCGACTATGTCAAGGAACGCAAGGCGTTCGGCCAGCCGGTCCTGAACTTCCAGAACACCCAGTTCAGACTGGCGGAATTGAAGACGGAAGCCACCATCGGCCGCGTCTTCTACAACGACTGCGTCGCGCGCCACATCGCCGGCGGCCTGGACCCGGCCACGGCCTCGATGGCCAAGTACTGGCTCACCGACCTGCAATGCAAGGTGGTGGACGAGTGCCTCCAGCTTCACGGCGGCTACGGCTACATGAACGAATATCCCATAGCGCGCATGTATCGCGACGCCCGCGTCCAGCGCATCTATGGCGGCACCAACGAGATCATGAAGCTTCTGATCGCCAGAAGCCTTTGAGGGAGAAGCGACCATGCCCGCCCACGGCGCGGAACTGATCTGGACGGCGCGCGACGACGAGGACTTCCTCGCCGGCCGCTATTCGCGGCGCCATGAAATCCGCTTCGACGGCGGCGCGTCGCTTGCCGGCTCGTCCTCGCCTTCGGTGGTGCGCGAGCCGTGGAGCGACCCGGCCGCCGCCGACCCGGAGAAGATGTTCGTCGCCTCGATCGCGTCCTGCCACATGCTGTGGTTCCTCGATTATGCCCGCCGCGCCGGCGTCTTCGTGCGCGCCTATCGCGACGCGCCATCCGGCGAGATGGGTAAGAACGCCGAAGGCAAGACCGCGGTGCTTGGCGTTACGCTGCGCCCGCATGTCGAGTGCGACGCCGACCGCGCCACGCTCGAGGAACTGCATCACAAGGCGCATGAAGCCTGCTTCATCGCCAATTCCGTCACCAGCGACGTCCGCGTCGAGCCGGTTTTCGAAATCGAGAAAGTTTGATCCCAAGGGAAGGATAAGGTCATGGCTGAAGCCTATGTCTATGACGCCGTACGCACCCCGCGCGGGCGCGGCAAGAAGGACGGCTCGCTGCACGAGGTTCCGGCCGTGCGGCTGGCGGCGAAGGTGCTGGAGGCCGTGCGCGACCGCAACGGGCTCGATACCTCGCAAGTTGACGACATCGTCTTCGGCTGCGTCGATCCGGTCGGCGAGGCGGGTTCGGTGATCCCGCGCGCCGCCACCTTCGAGGCGGGCTACGCCACCGAGGCGCCCGGCATCCAGCTCTCGCGCTTCTGCGCCTCCGGCCTCGACGCCATCAATCTGGGTGCTGCCAAGATCGCCGGCGGCCTCGACGAGATCGTCATTGCCGGCGGCGTCGAATCCATGAGCCGCGTCGGCATGGGCATGTCGGGCGGCGCCTGGTTCATGGACCCGTCGGTCGGCCTGCCCGCCTATTTCGTGCCGCAGGGTGTGTCGGCCGACCTGATCGCCACCAAATACGGCTTCTCCCGCGACGACGTCGATGCCTATTCGGTCGAGAGCCAGAAGCGCGCGGCCCATGCCTGGGAAAAGGGCTGGTTCAAGAAGTCGGTCATCCCGATCAAGGACCAGAACGGGCTGACCATCCTCGACCATGACGAGCACATGCGGCCCTCGACCGACATGCAGTCGCTGGCCTCGTTGAACCCCTCCTTCATCATGCCGGGCGAGATGGGCGGCTTCGACGCGGTGGCCATCCAGCGCCACCCGGAGGTCGAGGCGATCAACCACGTCCACCACGCCGGCAACTCGTCCGGCATCGTCGACGGCGCGGCCGCCGTGCTGCTCGGCTCGAAGAAAGCCGGCAAGGCGATG
>DAOMOI010000349.1:0-2946 GCA_035444225.1 Aquamicrobium sp.
CAGGTCGGCTTCGTCGATGGCGGTCTCGGTCTGGGCGCGCATGCGGCCTTCGAGCGAGGCGGCGCCCGCCTCCTCCAGACCGGCGGTGTCGATGACTTCGAAGCGCAGGTCGTAGAGCCTTGCCGCATGGACGCGGCGGTCGCGGGTCACGCCCGGCGTGTCGTCGACCAGCGCCAGCTTGCGGCCGACGAGCCGGTTGAACAATGTCGACTTGCCGACATTGGGGCGGCCGACGATGGCGAGCCTGATGCTCATGACCGGAACCGGGCGCGGGTCAGGACGACGTGCCCGAACCGCGGATCAGCTCGGACATCATGGTGGCGCGCTGGCGTGCGCCCTGGGGCGCCGCGTCGTCGTTGACGATCTGATCGAACAGCGTGGCGGCATCCGCCGCGCGGCCTTCCTTCCATGCGGCCAGCGCCAGCGCCTCGCGCGCCGAATGGCGCAGCGGGTTGGTCTCGGCGGTCAGCGTCTCGACTCGTTGGGCGACATCGGCATAGGCGCCGTGGTCGACCAGCAGCAGGCCGGCGCGCAGCCGCGCCATCTCGCGCAGCGCCATCGGGATGGCGCTGTCGGCGGCGACGCTGTCGAAGGCGGAGACCGCGCCGGCATAGTCGCCCTGCTCGGCCATCAGGGTGGCGCCGCGCATGCGCGCCAGAACCGGATAGGCGCCGTAGCCGTCGGCCTCCAGCGCCGCCAGCGCGGCCTTCGCCTCGTCGGCCTTGCCGTCACGGGCAAGCTCCAGCGCCTGCAGATAGGCGTCGCCGGAAGCGTCGGCGCGCGACTGGCTCCAGTAGTCCCAGCCGACGAAGGCCGCGGTGGCGAGCACGATCGCCACCGCCGCGGCGATGATGGCCGTGCCGTAGCGGTCCCACAGGGCCTTCGCCTTGTCCTGGCGAAGCTCCTGGTCCACCTCACGAAAGAAACTGTCGTCCGACATCCGCGCACCGGCAATTCGAGGATAGGGTGGCGGGCAAGCGACCGCCCGCAGAGATTGGCAAGCGTTTTAGCCGAAAATCGGCCGTATGGAAGGGCTTTTGCGGAAAAGGGGCGTTTTGCGGCCGCGCGGCCGGCGAATGCAAAAGCCCCGGCGCAAGGCCGGGGCTTTCGTCAAAACGGGGCATGAAAGGATCAGCGGGCGGCGGCCATGCCGAGGATCACGCCGGTGGCGAGGCTGATCAGCAGGTAGTCGTTGTCGACCTTCACCCATTGCTGGCCCTGGCCCGGCCTGCGCAGCCCGTAGCGGTGGTAGTCGCGCAGCTGGTGGCGGCGCTGCCATTCGGGGACGCGCTTGCCCTTGGCCCAGTGATGCCGGGTCGGGGCCGGGCGCTGGGCGTGGTGGCGATGCGGCGCGGCCTTCTGCGCCCGCTTGTGGGCCGGGGCGTGATAGGCGGGCTTCTTCGGCTGCGAATAGTGATGGCCGGGGCGGGGCGCGTCGTGGCGGCTCTGGGCCTGCGCCATCGGCACGGCGAACATGGACAGGGCGACTGCGGCAAGGATGGTGCGCTTGAACATTTCGGTTTTCCTCGTTGTCGATGGAGGAAACCTAGCGGCGGCGACATGAACCGCGGATGAATGGATAATTACAATTATGTAATGGAATCATGCGTTTACGAAGGTTAACGGCGCGCCTTCCCGTCGCCGGCTATGCCGATGGCGATCCCGCCGATCAGGAGGGCGAGCGCGACGAGCAGCGACGGCTCCCACGGCTCGCCGAGCATGACGACGCCGCTGACGATGCCGAGCGCCGGCGTGGCCAGCAGGCCGAGCGAGGTGGTGACGGCGGGCAGGTTGCGGTTGGCGACCGACATCGCCCAATAGGCCAGCGCCGTGCAGACGACGCCGCTGAACAGCAGGAGACCGGCCAGACGCGGCGTCCAGTCGATATGCGGGAGGCCGTCGACGATCAGCGCCGTGACCGAGAGGGCGGCGAAGGCCAGCGCCGCCTGCCAGAAGGCGAGCTGGAAGGGCGAGGAAATCCATCTGTGCGCCCGGATATAGACGATGTTCCCGGCCCAGCAGAAGGCGCCGAGCATGATCAGGCCTGTCCCGATGAGCGCGTCGCCGTCGCCCCAGTCGAGCGAGCCGGGGCTGAAGATCACCGCCAGCCCGGCCAGGCCGGTGACGACGCCGATCGCCTTGCCGGCCGTGATGCGCTCCGACAGGAAGATGCTGGCGCCGATCATCACCCAGATCGGCGTCGTATAGCCGAGGACGATGGCGCGGCCCGCCGGCAGGAACTGCACCCCGGCCGCGCTCAGCGCCGAGCAGGCGGACATGTGCAGCAGCCCGGTCGAGAGAACGACCGGCATGTCGCCGCGCTTCGGGATGATGAACTGACCCCGCGCCGACAGCAGCGCCCCGAGCGCGACTGCGGCGATGGCGCAGCGAAACGCTGTCGACCACAGCGGCGATATTTCCTGCACGATCATCTTGGTGACCGGCCAGTTGACGCCCCATACGAGCACGACGAGGCACAGCATGGCGAGCGCATGGCGCAGGGGGAGATTGTTCTGGGAGGGCATGTTGCTCGGTGGGAACGGCTTCGGACGGGATTGCCTAGCGCCGATACTGGCCTTAGGAAAAGAGCCAATTCCGATAAAATGAGAGTTCCAGTCGATGGACGATCTGCCGGAAGGGCTTCTCCACCTGTCGCGGGCGGGCAATGCGCCGCTGACCGGCCAGCTCGCGGGGCAACTGCGGGCGCTGATCTCGGGCGGGCGCCTGAAGGCGGGGCGGCGCCTGCCTTCCAGCCGGGCGCTGGCCGCGCAACTCGGCGTTTCCCGCAACACGGTGACGCACGCCATAGAGCAGCTCGCGGCCGAAGGCTATCTCGACGTGTTACGCAGCCGGCGGCCGGTGGTCGCGGCGGGCGCGGCGTTCGCGACGGCGCGCCGGTCCGGCGATCCGGGCACGATCCCACCTCCGCTTTCGGCATGGGCGCGG
>DAOMOI010000350.1:0-2918 GCA_035444225.1 Aquamicrobium sp.
AAGGCCGAGATTTCTTTCTACTCACTACTCACTACTCACTACTCACTACTCACTATTCGCTATTTCTCTCAATAAACCCATTGCTCCGGCACCCTGACCGAGACCGCTTCGCCGTTCTCGATGTGGCCGGGCTTTTCCACCCAGGCGACGAGGCCGCGCAGGCGCTGGGCCGCCTTGGGAAAGGCCAGCGCGCCTGCCTCCCTGTCGGTCATGCCGGCGCGCTCGGCGACGAGCCGGCCGGCGATGCGGCACGGCTTGTTCTGGCTGTCGACCTTCAGCGTCGTGCCGCCGGCGAAGAACAGGAGCGTGCCCGAAGGCAGCATCGACAGGCGCGGCACGCCGTCGAGGACGAGGTTGGCGCCGATCCATTCGGGGCGGATTTCGGGGAGCTCCATCCATTCGGCGACGATTGCCAGCTCGTCCGGGGCGACGATCGAAACCTGCCGGTCGTTGCGCATCGACGTTCCGCGCGGATACCACGGCTCGCGTCCGCCCGAGCGGCGGGTGGGGCCATGATGATGGTCGCCGGCGATGCCGTCGAGCGAAAGGTCGAGCGCGGCCGTGGTGAAGGTCTCGAAGGTCGGGCCGGAAGCGATGAAGGTTCCCGCGACTCTTGCGGCGAGCTTGCGCGCGGGGCGTATCTCGATCTCGTCATTATCCATGGCGAAAAGCGTGCGCATCACGGCCGATTCCTTGAAAGGCGGGGAGGGGCGACCATGCCTTCCGCGCGCCGGCCCGTCCAGTCAAAACCGCTGACTTCTACATCATCCGCAGCAATGCGCCGCCGATCGAATAGCCGGCGCCGTAGGTGCAGAGCAGGCCGTAGTCGCCGGGCTTCATGTCGCGATGGTTCTGCGCCAGCGCCACGACCGCGCCGGCGGCGGCGGTGTTGCCCAGCTCCTCCAGCACCATCGGCGCGACGTCGTGGCCGATCTCGCGCCCGAAGGCGAGCTTGAGGATCATCTGGTTCATGCGCGCATTGGCCTGATGCAGCCAGAAGCGGCGCACCGTCTCCGGCGTGCGGCCGTGCTCGGCGAGGAAATCAACGATGAAGCGGTGGCTGGCCACCGTGACGTCCTTGAACACCTTGTTGCCCTGCTGCTTGATCAGCAGGCCCTCGGTGGCGATGACGCCGGCGTCGGGTTCGGCGGCGCGGGTCAGATAGCCGAAATTGGAGCGGATGTTGTTGGAGAACTGCGTCCAGCTGCGCGTGTCCAGCACTTCGAAGCGGCCCGGCCGCGTCTCGTCGTCGGCGACGGCCTCGATCAGCAGCGCGGTCGCGGCGTCGCCGAAGATGAAATGGGTCTGGCGGTCGCGGAAGTTGAGATGGGCGGTGATCAGTTCCGGCGTGACCACGAGCGCGCGCCGATGCGCGCCGGCGCGCACGAGGTTGAAGGCGGCATGCAGGCCGCCGGCGGCGGAGGAGCAGCCGAGCGACAGGTCGAAGGCCGCGCCCCTGGCGCCGATCTCCTGCTGGATCTCGATGCCGATCGACGGATACATGCGCTGGAGATGCGACGAGGCGCAGATGACGAGATCGACGGTCTCCGCGGCGACGCCGGCATCGTCGAGCGCGGCGCGGGCGGCGGCCGCGCCGAACTCGGCCAGCACCGACAGCGCGTCGTCGTCGCGGGCAGGGATGCGTGGCGCCATGCGTTCGACGTCGAGGATGCCGTCGGGCGTGTGGACGTGGCGGCGGCGGATGCCGGATGCGTGGTGGATGAAGTCGGCGCTCGACTTCTGCAACGGCTCCAGCCCGCCCGCCGCGCGGGCGACGTTTTCCCGGTCGACCCATGCGTTGAAGCAGTCGACCAGTTCCTCGTTGGAGATGGAGGATTGCGGGATGGAAACCCCGATGCCGCTGATGATGACGCGATTCATGGCCTTGTCCCGAACATGCGCAATGCGCGCGACAAGGCCATCGCCCTGCGCGATGGCCGAAATTAGACCGATTGCCTTTACGGCAGATTAACCCTCGCCGATCAGCGCGTCAGGCGCTTGTAGGTCATGCGGTGCGGGTTGATCGCTTCGGGGCCGAGGCGGCGGATCTTGTCCTTCTCGTAATCCTCGAAATTGCCCTCGAACCACTCGACATGGCTGTCGCCCTCGAAGGCGAGGATGTGGGTGGCGAGCCGGTCGAGGAACATGCGGTCGTGGGAGATGATGACGGCGCAGCCGGCAAAGTTCTCCAGCGCGTCCTCGAGCGCGGCCAGCGTCTCGGTGTCGAGGTCGTTGGTCGGCTCGTCGAGCAGCAGCACGTTGCCGCCGGTCTTCAGCATCTTGGCCAGATGCACGCGGTTGCGCTGGCCGCCGGACAGGTTGCCGACCTTCTGCTGCTGGTCGCCGCCGCGGAAGTTGAAGGACGAGCAATAGGCGCGCGTGTTGGCCTCGTGCTTGCCGAGCTTGACCACCTCGGCGCCGCCGGAGATCTCTTCCCAGACGGTCTTGTCGGGATCAAGAGCGTCGCGGCTCTGGTCGACATAGCCGAGCTTGACGGTCTCGCCGACGCGGATCGTGCCGGAGTCCGGCGTCTCCTGGCCGGTGATCATCTTGAACAGCGTCGTCTTGCCAGCGCCGTTAGGGCCGATCACGCCGACGATGCCGCCGGGCGGCAGCTTGAAGGAGAGATCGTCGATCAGGAGCCGGTCGCCGAAGCCCTTGGAGATGCCCTCCACCTCGATGACGACGTTGCCGAGGCGTTCGCCATGCGGGATGACGATCTGCGTGTCGGTCGGGCGGCGGTTGTCGGCGACCTCCAGCAGGTCCTGGAACGCCTGGATGCGCGCCTTCGACTTGGTCTGGCGCGCCTTGGGCGAGGAGGCGATCCATTCGCGCTCGCGGCTGATGGCGCGCTGGCGGGCGTCGTCCTCGCGGCCCTCCTGCTTGAGGCGCTTGGCCTTGGCTTCCAGATAGGCGGT
>DAOMOI010000351.1:0-2910 GCA_035444225.1 Aquamicrobium sp.
CGGGCGGCTGCTGCGCCGGGTGCGCGACTTCGCCTCGGTCGCCGGCGCGGAGGTGGTGGATCGCAAGACCGCCGACGCGGCGCTGTCGCGGCTCGAAGTCGACGCGCTCGGCCTCGACAATCTCGACCGGCGCTATCTTTCCATGATCGCCAAAAATTTCGGCGGCGGGCCGGTCGGCATCGAGACCATCGCGGCCGGACTGGCCGAGCCGCGCGACGCCATCGAGGACATCATCGAGCCCTATCTGATCCAGCAGGGCTTCATCCAGCGCACGCCGCGCGGGCGCATGCTGACGGCGAATGCCTGGCGGCATCTCGGGCTGGAGGCGCCGCAGGACATCGCCCGGCAGCAGATCGGGCTGTTCGAGGAAGAATGAGCACGCTGCCGCGCAGGATGGTGACGTTCGACGATGGCGGACGGCGATTCACCGTCAGGGTTGCCGGCGTCGCGATCCGGGAGAGGCACCTGCTCGTCCATCGCGCGGAAGCGGACGATTTCTGGGTTCTGCCCGGCGGCCGGATGGAACTCGGCGAGCCGACGACCACGACGATGGCGCGGGAGATGATCGAGGAGCTGGGTGTCGAGCCCGTCATCGGCGACCTGCTCTGGACAGCCGAGAATTTCTTCGAGCAGTCGGACAAGGCCTGTCACGAACTCGCTTTCTATTACGCGATGGAGCTGCCGTCCGCGTTTCCCTTCGCCCGCGAGGGGATCGTGCATCGTATCGAGGACGGCGGCGCGATGCTGGAATTCCGGTGGGTGGAGCTGCGGCGCGACGTTCTGGCCGGTCTGCCGCTGCTGCCGGCCTTCCTGTAACACCGGCTTTGCGAGCAGTCCGCCGCAACGCGGCATCTGGTCTGGTACGGATGAGACGATGAGCGGTCACGAATCGGAACGGGTGGCACAAGAGGGCGGACTCTCCGGCGAATTGACCCCGTTCGGCCACCGGCTGATGGCGCGGGTCTATTATGCCGACACCGATTTCTCCGGCGTCGTCTATCACGCGCGCTATCTCGAATTCCTCGAACGCGGCCGCTCCGACTTCCTGCGGCTGGCCGGCGTCCATCACACCGAGATGGCCGAGGGGGTGCATGGCGAGAAGCTGGCCTGGGTGGTGCGGCGCATGGAGATCGACTTCCGCGCGCCGGCGCGCATCGACGATATCCTGACCATCGACACGCGCACGGAGAAGGTGTCGGGCGCGCGCATCTTCATGGCGCAGTCGATCCGGCGCGGCGACGAGCTTCTGATCGAGGCCAGGGTCGAGGCCGCGATCATGTCGGAAAACGGCCGCCCCCGCCGCTTCCCCAGGGAATGGATCGCCGCCTTCATGCCGAAGGGGTGAGGCGGCGGTCCTGTCGCCGGGCAATGGCGGGACAGGCGCTACCGCAACGACGAAGGGCAGGGCGATGAGGGTTCTGGTGATCGGCGGCACGCGTTTCATCGGCGCGCACACCGTGCGCCGGCTTCACGATGCCGGGGCCGAAGTCACGGTCTTCCACCGCGGCCGAAGCGCCAATCCGATCCTGCCTGCGGATATCGAGCATGTGCTCGATGCGGGCGCGGACTATCCGATAACCGGGCTCCCCGCGCCGCTGCTGCGCGACGGGGATATCGTGGTACACATGGTGGCGATGGGCGAGGCCGACGCCGGGGCGGCCGTTTCGGCGTTCCGTGGCCGGGCCGGGCGGCTGGTCCTCGTCTCGAGCTGCGATGTCTACCGTGCCTACGGGCGGCTGACGAAGGCGCAGCCCGGCCCGCCGGACCCCGTGCCGCTGACCGAGGACGCTCCGCTGCGCTCTGCGCTCTATCCGTATCGCGGCATGGAAGCGCAGCTGGGCGCGTTCGCGCACGACTACGACAAGGTGCTGGCGGAGCGGGCGGTGCGCGGTGCTGCCGGCCTCGACTGGTCCGTCCTGCGCCTGCCGAAGGTCTATGGTCCGGAAGACAATGGCGATCTGGCGACCGTCTACGACTTTGCCGCCGTGCCGGAATGGCGCTGGACCCATGGCCATGTCGACAACGTCGCCGCCGCCATCGCCCTGGCCGCCACCCATCCGAAGGCCAGCAACGCGATCTTCAACGTCGGCGAGCGGCGGACGCCGACCATGGGCGAGAGGCTGGCGCGGTTGCCGGCCCGCGTCGGCGAGGAGCCCACGCTCGCGCCCTTCGACTTCACGCAGCACCTCGTCCTCGACACGGACAGGATACGCCGGCGGCTCGGCCATGCCGATGTCGTGGACGAAGAGGCGGCGATGGCGAAACTTGCCGCCGGCCGCCCGTCCTCATGACCGGATAACCGATCCTTAACCTTAACCGTTCATCAAGAACATGGTGAGGATTGCGTGCGTCGGCGGCCTTCCTTTCACCAAAATTGACCCGGAAAAGGCCGGGAACCGCGCATCCGGCACGAGTCCGGCCCGGCGCGTTCCGGCGATGACGGAGCGGAAGCCAGGAAAAGTGCGCAACGGGGCAGCGGCAGCCGAGCCCCGCACATTAGGGACCAACGCGATATGGAACAAATGGCTCTTGCCGCCCCCGGCGGCGACCACTCGATATGGGCACTGTTCTGGCAGGCCGGCTGGGTCGTCAAGCTGGTGATGATCGGCCTGCTCGCCGCCTCGGTGTGGACCTGGGCGATCATCGTCGACAAGCTGATCTCGTACGCCCGCATGCGCGCCGCGCTGTCGCGCTTCGAGGAGGTCTTCTGGTCGGGCCAGTCGCTGGAAGAGCTTTACCGGACGCTCGCCGAGCGCAAGACCTCCGGCATGGGCTCGATCTTCGTCGCGGCGATGCGCGAGTGGAAGAAGAGCTTCGAGAAGGGCGTCAAGTCGCCGATCAGCCTCCAGAACCGCATCGACAAGGCGATGGACCTGGCGCTGACGCGCGAGATGGAGCGGCTGGAAAGCC
>DAOMOI010000352.1:0-2901 GCA_035444225.1 Aquamicrobium sp.
AGCCGAATCCGTTCGACAATCCCTTCGGCAAGATCCTCGAAGGCATGTTCGGCGGTGGCGCGGCGCAGCCCCAGCAGCGGCAGGCGCCGCAAAGCCCCTATGGCGACAACCCGCTCGGCCGCATCTTCGAGGAGATGCTGGGCGGCGGCCAGCGGCAGGCGGAACCGGAGCCCGCGCCCCAATACCAGCCTCGGGCGAAACCGAAGGCCGCCCCGAAGACCAACCCGAGCGGGCGGGCGCGCACGCCCTATGACGATCTGTTCGGCGACATGTTCGAGGCCGGCGCCAAGACCCGCGACGACTACCAGAAGAACATGGAATCGGTGTTCGACCAGTTCCTGCAAGGCATGGACCGGCGCGGCCGGGGCCGCTGAGCGGGATAAAAAAGCCCGGCCCTTGAGGCCAAGGACCGGGCAACGGGCAGGCCACCGGCGGGAACCGGAGTGGGGAGCCTGCGGGGAAAGGCCGTCAGTCCCGCGCCGCGTCCAGCGGCCGCGTGCGCTCCTGCGCCACCGAGGCGAGCCGCATCGTGGGATCGACGCTGAACGGCGCCCGGCGGACGAAATCGAGGTCGAGCCGCATCAGACCGGTATCGGCCAGTCCGCGATCGCTGAGGTCGCGCAGCGGGCCGAGATGGCGGCGGTTGGCGAGCGCGCGCGCCAGCCGGCGCAGCCCGCCGATCGGCCCGGCGGCGGTTTCCAGATCAATCGCGGTCGCGGAACGGTCAAGCGCGCTCATTGTCATGTCCTCGGCGTGGTCTTGCGGGCGGCGAAGGCGCGCGCCGGCAGGCGGCCGCTCGGGAGGATGCGGCCTGCCTTCAGGGAACGCGCCTTCAGGATTGCGGCTTCCTTCTGGCATGACGGGATTGATTGATCCAACGAATGTTTTTAATAATCGTCATCAATCAAATTAATGGGTTCGCGTCATGGCTGCTCCGCTCGACCTCGACCAGCTCCACACCTTCGTCACCATCGCCGACACGGGCAGCTTCACCCGCGCGGCCGGCGAGGTGCACCGCACCCAGTCGGCGGTGTCGATGCAGATGCGCCGGCTGGAGGAACGGATCGGCAAGCCGCTGTTCGAGAAGGACGGGCGGGTCAACCGGCTGACGGAGGAAGGGGAGCGGCTGCTCGCCTATGCGCGGCGTCTCCTGCGGCTCAACCGCGAGACGCTGGCCGCCTTCGACGACGCCAGCCTCGAAGGCTCGATCCGCATCGGCACGCCGGACGACTATGCCGACCGCTTCCTGCCCGAGATCATGGCGCACTTCGGCCGCTCCAATCCGCGCGTCGAGCTGTCCGTCGTCTGCGAGCCGACCGTCAATCTCGTCGACCAGCTGAAGCGGGGCCAGCTCGACATCGCCATCGTCACCCACTCGAACGAGCGCAGCATGTCCGAGGTGGTGCGGCGCGAGCCGCTGCTGTGGGTCACGTCGGCCAACCATTCCATCCACGAGGAGGCGGTGCTGCCGCTTGCCGTCGGACGCAACACCTGCCTGTGGCGCCGGGCCGCCTGCGACGTGCTCGAGCGCATGGGCCGCGACTATCGCATCCTGATATCGAGCTGGTCGGCGACGGTGCTGATCGCCACCGTGCTGTCGG
The DNA here is from genome assembly GCA_035444225.1 of Aquamicrobium sp. Classification (GTDB taxonomy): domain Bacteria; phylum Pseudomonadota; class Alphaproteobacteria; order Rhizobiales; family Rhizobiaceae; genus Aerobium. Next base: position 1,602 of record DAOMOI010000352.1, read on the forward strand.
GACAGGCGGTGTCGGTGCTGCCGGAATGCGCGCTGCGCCCCGGCATGCGCATCCTCGGCGAGGCCGACGGCTTCGGCCCGCTGCCGGATGTGCGCATCGGCATCATGCGCGGCCCTTCGAGCCAGCCCGAGATCGTCGATGCGCTGGCGCGCCACATCGCCGAGAGCCTCGACAACATCTCGGTGCCGGGGACGGAGGAGGCCGGCCCGCTCGATTTCGAAACCATGCCCTTTGCGCGTGCGAGGCGGCAGAAGCCGCGCCCGGCCACGGCCGTGTGGTGACTTGACCTTCGCTGCCCGAGCCTGCCCAATCGCGCCATGAGCGACCCGTTTTCAGACACCGATTCGCGGCCCGTCAGCCCCCCGGCCAGTAACGCCGCGGAATACACCGTCTCCCAGCTTTCCGGGGCGCTGAAGCGCACGGTCGAGGATGCGTTCGGCAATGTGAGGGTGCGCGGCGAGGTTTCCGGCTATCGCGGGCCGCATTCCTCGGGCCACGCCTATTTCGCGCTCAAGGACGAGCGGTCGCGGCTGGAGGCCGTGATCTGGAAGGGCACGTTCTCGCGGCTGAAGTTCAAGCCGGAAGAAGGCATGGAGGTCATCGCCTCCGGCAAGCTCACCACCTATCCCGGCTCGTCGAAATACCAGATCGTCATCGACAATCTGGAGCCGGCCGGGGCCGGCGCGCTGATGGCGCTGCTGGAGGAGCGGCGGCGGCGGCTGGCGGCCGAGGGGCTGTTCGATACGGCGCGCAAGCGGCCGCTGCCGTTCATGCCGCGCGTCATCGGCGTCGTCACCTCGCCGACGGGCGCGGTGATCCGCGACATCGTCCACCGCATCTCCGACCGCTTCCCGCTCCATGTCGTCGTCTGGCCGGTGCGGGTGCAGGGCGAGACGGCCGGTGCCGAGGTTGCGGCCGCGATCGCCGGCTTCAACGGCCTCGACCCGCTCGGGTCCGTGCCGGTGCCGGACGTACTGATCGTGGCGCGCGGCGGCGGCAGCCTCGAGGACCTATGGGGCTTCAACGACGAGGCCGTGGTGCGCGCCGTCGCCGCCTCGCGCATCCCGGTCATCTCGGCCGTCGGCCACGAGACCGACTGGACGCTGATCGACCACGCGGCCGACATGCGCGCGCCGACGCCGACCGGGGCGGCCGAGCTTGCCGTGCCGGTCAAGGCCGATCTTGAGGCGACGCTGGCGCGGCTTGCGGCGCGGCTGCGCGGCTGCGTCTCGCGCCACGGCGAGCGCAAGCGCGAGGCGCTGCGCGCGGTGTCGCGGGCGCTGCCGTCGATAGACGACTT
>DAOMOI010000353.1:0-2899 GCA_035444225.1 Aquamicrobium sp.
CGCTGGTGCTGGCCGACACCGCTGCGCTCGACACGCTGCCCGCGCGCGAGTTCCGTGCCGGCTATGCCGAGGTCGCCAAATACGGGCTGATCGACCGGCCGGACTTTTTCGCCTGGCTGGAGGCAAACTGGCGCGAGGTGTTTTCCGGCGGCCCGGAGCGCACCCATGCCATTGCCGAATCCTGCCGCGCCAAGGCCGAGGTGGTGGCCCGCGACGAGTTCGAGACCGGCGACCGGGCGCTGCTCAATCTCGGCCATACCTTCGGCCACGCGCTTGAGGCCGCGACCGGCTATGACAGCGCGCGTCTCGTCCATGGCGAGGGCGTTGCCATCGGCATGGCGCTGGCGCACCGCTTTTCGGCCCGGCTCGGCCTGTGCGCAGGGCAGGACGCGGTTCGCGCCGAGGCGCATCTTCGTACCGTCGGCCTGCCGGTCTCGCTGGCGGAGGTTCCCGGCGAGCTGCCCGGCCCGGAAGGGCTGCTCGACTACATCATGCAGGACAAGAAGGTGTCGCGCGGGGCGCTGACCTTCATCCTGACGCGCGGCATTGGCCGCTCCTTGATCGCCAAGGACGTGGCGCCGGCCGAGGTGCTGGCGTTCCTTCGCTCCGTCATGCCGGCCGACGCCGCATGACCGGGCCGGCCGCCATCGCCGCGGCGGCCGCGCTGCTCGCGCTGGCGGTCGTCGCGGCCATCGTCTTCCGCCGATCGCTGCTCGCCCTGTTCGGGCTGGAGCTCGTGCCGATCGCGCCCGCGCTCAGCGCCCGCGACGAATTGCGCGGCGCGGTCGACGTGCTCCACCGTGAGGACCGCGACCGCATGGGCGGGCTGCTCGACCTCGCCGAGCTGGAAGTCTGCGACGTCATGGTCCATCGCATGCATATGCGCTCGCTCGACGCCGACGACCCGCCCGAGGCGCTGGTGCGCGAGGTGCTGCAAAGCCCGCATACGCGCATGCCGCTGTGGCGCGGCGAGCCGGACAACATCATCGGCGTCGTCCACGCCAAGGACCTTCTGCGCGCGTTGAACGAGGCGTCCTACGACTTCTCGCGAATCGACATCGCCAGGATAGCGGCCAAGCCGTGGTTCGTGCCCGACACGACCACGCTTCAGGACCAGCTGAACGCCTTCCTGCGCCGCAAGGTGCATTTCGCCGTCGTCGTCGACGAATATGGCGAGGTCGAGGGGCTGGTGACGCTGGAGGACATCATCGAGGAGATCGTCGGCGACATCGCCGACGAGCACGACATCGCCGTGCAGGGCGTGCGGCAGGAGGCCGACGGCTCGGTGGTGGTCGACGGGCAGGTGCCGATCCGGGACCTGAACCGCGCGCTCGACTGGGACCTGCCCGACGACGAGGCGACGACCATCGCCGGCCTCGTCATCCACGAGAGCCAGTCGATCCCGCGCGAGCGCCAGGCCTTCACCTTCCACGGCAAGCGGTTCATCGTCATGAAGCGTGAGAAGAACCGCATCACCCGCATCAGGATCAGGCCGGCGGGGCAAAAATGACCATGGTTATTGACCATGGTCATTCTCAGGCCCATCTTCCAGGAAAGGAGGCAGGCATGACGATCCGGGTTTCGAAATCCCAGTTCAAGGCGAAGGCGCTGGAGTTGATGCGGCAGGTCGAGGCCAGCGGCAAGCCGCTGGTGATAACCGACCATGGCAGGCCGGCACTCGAGTTGAAGCCCATCACGAAGACCGCAGGCGATCCGTTGGCGCGGCTGAAGGGCTCGCTGCTGTTTTATGACCGGCCATTCGATCCGATCGACGAGAGCGAATGGGACGCGCTCAAGTGATCGTCATCGACACGCATGTGCTTTTGTGGTGGATCGCCGGCGAAACGTCGAAGCTCAGCGCCGCGGCGGCGGAGGCGCTGAATGCCGCTTCCGGCGGCGGCCTGATCCGGGTTTCGTCCATCTCCGCATGGGAGATTGTCCTCCTGCACGACCGGGGTCGCATCGGGCTTGCGATGGACCCACGGGAATGGCTTGAAGCGGTGGCGGCGTCCGGGACCGTGAAATTTGTTCCGCTGGACAACGAGATCGCGATGCTCGGCGCTCGGCTGGGACCGGACTTCCACAAGGATCCCGCCGACAGGTTCATTGCCGCGACCAGTCGGAAACTTGCCGCCCCCCTCGTCACCGCCGACAAGAAGATGCGACACTATCCTCACCTGCGGACGATCTGGTAGGCCTCACCATCGCGTCTTCTCGCCCGGGGCCGCCGCCTCGACCGCAAAGGCGTGGACGCCGCCGGCCAGCTCTTCCGCCACCAGCGCGTTGATCGCGCGGTGGCGCTCGATGCGGCTCATGCCGGCGAATGCGTCGGCGACGATGCGCACCCTGAGATGGGTTTCGCCCTGGCCGTCGAAATGCTCCTGATGGCCGGCATGGAGATGGCTCTCGTTGATCACTTCCAGACGCTGCGGCGAAAATGCCGCGGCAAGCCTGTTCTCGATAGTCTCGCGGATAGACAAGGCATCTTCCTTTCACCATATAGAGCGGGCAAACGGATGGCCCGGCAGCCCCGATTCATGCCCCTGCTCAGGCCGGTGGGCGATGATGCCGCAAATGTCAATTCTTGTATGTCGCGGCGAAGCCCTCATAATCGGCGGCTTGCGTCGCGCCGGAACCCGATGAAACCCTATTCGAAATATTTCGAGAAGATCAGGATTCGTCCAGAGGGCGAGCCGAAGGCGCAGAACGGCGCCCCGGCCTGCCAGTGGGACGGGTGCGAAGGCGCCGGCACCCACCGCGCGCCGGTCGGGCGCATGCGCGAGGGCGAGTATTTCCGCTTCTGCTTCGACCACGTGCGCGAATACAACAAGAACTTCAACTATTTCTCCGGCCTCGCCGACACCGAGGTCGCGCGCTTCCAGACGGAGGCGCTGACCGG
>DAOMOI010000354.1:0-1810 GCA_035444225.1 Aquamicrobium sp.
GGCGCGCTGCCGCTCGTCCATGCAGAGAACGGCGACGTCGTCGCCTCGCTGTCCGAGAAGCTGCTGGCCGAGGGCAATGACGGGCCGGAGGGACACGCCTATTCGCGCCCGCCCGAGGTGGAGGGCGAGGCGACCAACCGCGCCATCATGATCGCCGACATGGCCGGGGTGCCGCTCTATGTCGTCCACACCTCGTGCGAGCAGAGCCACGAGGCGATCCGCCGCGCCCGGCAGAAAGGCATGCGCGTGTTCGGCGAGCCGCTGATCCAGCATCTCGTGCTCGACGAGAGCGAGTATTTCGACAAGGACTGGGACCACGCGGCGCGGCGCGTGATGAGCCCGCCCTTCCGCAACAAGCAGCATCAGGATTCGCTGTGGGCGGGGCTGGCGGCCGGCTCGCTGCAAACGGTGGCGACCGATCATTGCGCCTTCACCACCGAGCAGAAGCGCACCGGCGTCGGCGACTTCACCAAGATCCCCAACGGCACCGGCGGGCTGGAGGACCGGATGCCGGTGCTGTGGAGCCGCGGCGTCAACACCGGCCGGCTGACGCCCAACGAGTTCGTCGCCGTCACCTCGACCAACATCGCCAAGATATTGAACATGTACCCGAAAAAGGGCGCGATCGTCGAAGGGGCGGATGCCGACATCGTTGTCTGGGACCCGGAGAAGACGAAGACCATCTCGGCGAAGTCGCAGCAGTCGGTGATCGACTACAACGTGTTCGAGGGCGTCGAGGTCAAGGGCCTACCGCGCTTCGTCTTCACGCGCGGCGAGGTCGCGGTCGATGACGGCAAGGTCGAGGCGAAGCCCGGCCACGGGCAGTTCGTCGCGCGCGAGCCGCACATGGCGGTCAACAAGGCGCTTTCGACATGGAAGGAGCTTGTCGCGCCGCGAAAGGTGGAGCGAAGCGGCATCCCGGCAAGCGGGGTGTGACGGCGCTCCATGAACGCTCCAGCCAGCCACGCCGGGCCAGCCATCCAGAACGCCGCGACGGTGATCGAGGCGGCCGGCCTCGGCCTCACCTTCGCCACCAATGACGGGCCGGTCGAGGCGCTTTCCAATGTCGATCTCGCCATCGGCAGGGGCGAGTTCGTCTCCTTCATCGGCCCGTCCGGCTGCGGCAAGACGACGTTCCTGCGCGTCATCGCCGATCTGGAGCAGCCGACGCAAGGGACGATCCTCGTCAACGGCATGACGCCGCAGGCGGCGCGCGAGGCGCGCGCCTATGGCTACGTCTTCCAGGCGGCCGGCCTGTTCCCGTGGCGCACCATCGAACGCAACGTGGCGCTGCCGCTGGAGATCATGGGCTACCCCAAGGCGGAAGTGCGCGAGCGCATCGCCCGCACGCTTGACCTCGTCAACCTTTCCGGCTTCGAGAAGAAGTTCCCGTGGCAGCTTTCCGGCGGCATGCAGCAGCGCGCCTCGATCGCCCGGGCGCTTGCCTTCGACGCCGATCTTCTCTTGATGGACGAGCCGTTCGGCGCGCTCGACGAGATCGTGCGCGACCACCTGAACGAGCAGCTTCTGGAGCTGTGGGCGCGCACGCGAAAGACCATCTGCTTCGTCACCCACTCCATCCCCGAGGCCGTCTATCTCTCGACCAAGATCGTCGTCATGTCGCCGCGTCCGGGCCGGGTGACGGACGTGATCCACTCGACGCTGCCGAGGGAGCGCCCGCTCGGCATCCGCGAGTCGCCGGAGTTTCTCGAGATCGCCGCGCGGGTGCGCGAGGGCTTGCGGGCGGGGCACGGCTATGACGAGTAGATGTCCGCGCCGCCCCTCATCCCCCTGCCGGGACCTTCTCCCC
>DAOMOI010000354.1:1872-2895 GCA_035444225.1 Aquamicrobium sp.
GGGGAGAAGGTGCCCGAAGGGCGGATGAGGGGCAGCGCCAGCGTGTCAGGTGGGCTCCATGAGCGCGCTTGCCGCACAGGAGCCGGCTCGGCCCGGCCTCGTCTCCCGCCTTGCCGCCGGCAGCACGTTGCCGATCCTGATCGTCCTCGGGGCGATCGTCGTGCTGTGGTACGGCTTCGCCGTCTACCTGAACATGCCGTGGCAGCTCGGCGTCTACGAGCGGTCGGGCGCAGAATGGACGTTGGCCGATCTCGTGCGCGACACGCTGGCGCAGGAGCGCCCGGTGCTGCCGAGCCCGCAACAGGTGTTCGCCGAGATGTGGCGCACCACGGTCGAGGTCGCGCCGACCTCGCGGCGCAGTCTGCTCTACCATGCCTGGATCACGCTGTCCTCGACGCTGCTCGGCTTCGTGCTCGGCACGTTGCTCGGCATCGTGCTTGCCGTCTTCATCGTCCACAACCGGGCCATGGACAAGTCGGTGATGCCGTGGGTGGTGGCGAGCCAGACCATCCCGATCCTCGCCATCGCGCCGATGATCATCGTGGTGCTGAACGCGGTCGGGCTGACCGGGCTTCTGCCCAAGGCCCTGATCTCGACCTACCTGTCGTTCTTCCCCGTGGTCGTCGGCATGGTCAAGGGGCTGCGCAGCCCCGAAGTCATCCAGCTCGACCTGATGCGCACCTACAATGCAAGTGCTGTCCAGACCTTCTGGAAGCTGCGCTGGCCTTCCGCCATGCCCTACCTGTTCACCTCGCTCAAGGTGGCGGTGGCGATCAGCCTCGTCGGCGCCATCGTCGGCGAGTTGCCGACCGGGGCAGTGGCGGGGCTGGGCGCGCGGCTGCTCGCCGGCTCCTATTACGGCCAGACGGTGCAGATCTGGTCGGCGCTGTTCATGGCCGCGGCGCTGGCCGCCGTCCTCGTCGCCATCGTCGGCGCCGGCCACCGCATGGTGCTGAAGCGCATGGGGACGGCGCCATGACGCCGCTCATCCTCGCGCTCCTCTTCTGGGCCATCGCCTGGGCG
>DAOMOI010000355.1:0-2875 GCA_035444225.1 Aquamicrobium sp.
GAACGGCCCGGCCCTCATCTCGGCGCGCGTCATAACTGCTGCGCGAGCCCGGAACCCGGCCGCGCCGCTCAATGGTCCCGGATAGCCTCCGCTGCGCTCCGGCTTCCGGGATGACGGGAGAGGTGCCCCGATTGCCTTGGCCTAAAGGGGGAGCAGGCGCCCGAAGGGCGGATGAGAGGCAGGATCAACGGCTGCGGGCTATCAGTCCCCGAAACGAAAAATGCCGCCCGGAGGCGGCATTTTTTGTTTCGATGGCAGACGGGCTCAGTTGAGCTTGGCCTTGACCTCGCCTAGCGCCGACTTGAACAGCGCGGCGCCGGCGCCGGCCTCGACCTTGTCGGCGAGCAGCTTGCCGGCGGCCTCGACGGCGATGTCGACGGCGCGGCCGCGCACCTCGGCCACCGCGTCGCGCTCGGCCTGGGCGATCTTCTGCTCGGCCAGCGCCGTGCGGCGCGCGACATAGTCCTCGCTCTTCTGCTTGGCTTCGGCGACCAGCGCGCCCGCCTCGCGCCTGGCGGCGGCGACGATGTCGCCCGCCTCCTGCTCGGCTTCCTTGCGCTTGCGCTGGTACTCGGCCAGCAGCTGCTGCGCCTCGTCACGCAGGCGCCGCGCCTCGTCGAGATCGTGGCGGATGCGCTCGGCGCGGGCGTCGAGCGACTTGCCCATTGCCGCCGGCGCGCCGAAATAGACGACGAGGGCGAGGAAGAGGATGAGGCCGACAAAGGCCCAGAATGTAGCGTCCATTCCCTTACCCCCTTGCCGCCTTCACGGCCGCGGCGACCTTCGCCTTGTCGGCGTCGGAGCCGATCAGCTCGCGCACGATCGAGCCGGCGGTCTCCTCGGCGATCTGGCCGACGTCGCGCATGGCGGCGTCCTTGATCAGCGCGATGCGGGCCTCGGCCTCGGAGAGCTTGGTCTCGAGCGACGCCTCGACCGTCTTGCGCTCGGCCTCGGCCTTTGCCTTGGCGCCGTCGCGGGCTTCCTGGCCGATGGCGTTGGCCTTGGTCCTGGCGTCGGCCAGTTCCTGCTCATAGGCCGCGACCGCGGCGTCGGCCTCTTCCTTGAGGCGGGCGGCCTCGCCGAGATCCTGGGCGATGCGATCCTGCCGCACCTCGAGAATCCCGCCGATGCGCGGCAGGACCACCTTCTTCAGGAAGAGGTAGAACAGGCCGAACGTGATCGCCAGCCACAGGAGCTGCGAAGGAAAGGTAGAGGAATCGAAAGGCGGAAAGCTGCTGCCGGCGTCGTGCTCGACGCCGACCTCGGAATGCGTCTCAGGCGCGTCTTGCGCCTCGGCTTCCGGTCCCGCTTCCGTCCCCTGCGCATATGCAGGCGCCGTGAACATGGACTACCCCTGTCTAGAGAAGAACCGGCCGCTCGCCGAGCGGCCGGCATGCGCGTTCGCCGATCAGACCGCGAACAGCAGCAGCAGCGCGACGAGCAGCGAGAAGATGCCCAGCGCCTCGGTCACGGCGAAGCCGAAAATCAGGCGGCCGAACTGGCCGTCGGCGGCCGACGGGTTGCGCAGGGCGCCGGCGAGGTAGTTGCCGAAAATGTGGCCAAGGCCAATGCCCGCGCCGCCCATGCCGAGGGTGGCGATGCCGGCGCCGATGAACTTCGCTGCTTCAGCTTCCATTGTAGAACTCCTTCGATGGAACTTTTGATATCCGGGTTTGGGGTTTCAGGCGGGAAACCCCGCCGGTGAAGGGATGCGCCTTTGCCTCAGTGCGAGGGATGCAGCGCGTCGTTGAGATACATGCAGGTCAGGATGGTGAAGACATAGGCCTGGATGAACGACATCAGGAATTCGAGGCCGGTCAGCGCGATGACCATGAAGAGCGGCAGGATCGCGGTGCCGATGCCGAGCGCGCCGAGCCCGCTAAGCGAGACGATGAAGCCGGCAAACACCTTCAGTGCGATATGGCCGGCCAGCATGACGGCGAACAGACGCACCGAATGGCTGATCGGACGAGACAGGAACGAGACGAACTCGATCACCACGACCAGAGGCACCAGGATACCCGGCACGCCCTGCGGCACGAACAGGCCGAGGAACTTCAGCCCATGCTTCCAGAAGCCGTAGATCACCACCGTGCTGATGACCAGCATGGCCAGCGCGAAGGTGACGATGATCTGGGCCGTCACCGTGAAGAAATACGGAAACATGCCGAGCATGTTGGCGACGAGGATGAACATGAACAGCGAGAACACCAGCGGGAAGAACCGCATCCCTCCCGTTCCCGCCGATTCGCGCAGCATGTTGGCGACGAATTCGTAGGACATTTCCGAGACCGACTGCAGCCGGCTCGGCACCAGTCCGCGGCTCGCCGTCGTCAGATAGAGGAAGGCGCCGGCCGTGACGACAGTGGCCACCATGAACAGCGACGAGTTGGTGAAGGAGAAATCGAGACCGCCGACCTCGATCGGAATCAGGTCCGTGATGTGAAACTGGTGGATCGGATCGTTGGCCAACCTGGACCCCCTCGATGCGTCGCGCGCCGTGCGGCGCTAGTTCATTTGCCGTCCCGTCGCCCCGGATCGGAGCGTGAAATTCCAGACTTCGGCTCGGCGACCAGCCCTGCCGAGCGCAGGACGTTGAGCACGCCGGCCGCGAAGCCGAGAAGCAGGAAGACGATCAGGCCCCAGGGCGAGGTTCCCGCCATCTGGTCGATCAGCCAGCCGAGGCCCGCTCCCACCGCAATGCCGGCGACGAACTCACTCGACAGCTTGAGCGCCTGCCCGAAGCCTTGCAGACCGCCCGAGCCGGGTCCGCCGCTTTCGTTCTCCGCCCGCGAGGCCGGCAGCTTCGCCGCCAGCGCCTCGTTCAGCTCACGACCGCGGCGCTCGAGATCGTCCCGATTGCCCCCGTCCGGCC
>DAOMOI010000356.1:0-2854 GCA_035444225.1 Aquamicrobium sp.
CGGGTCAAGTCGACACCGTCCTTGACAATCGTGCCGCCGCGCACCGTTACCAGCCCCATGATCGCCTTCAGCGTCGTGGTCTTGCCGGCGCCGTTGCGGCCGAGCAGGCACAGGACCTCGCCACGCTCCAATGTCAGCGACAGGCTGCGCAGCGCCTGCACCTCGCCATAGAAGGCATCGACGCCGGCGATTTCCAGCGCGGCATCAGCCATCGGTCTTCGTCCCCAGATAGGCGTCCTGCACCGCCTTGTCGGCGCGGATTTCGGCCGGCGCGCCCTCGGCGAGGATGCGGCCGGCATTCATCACCGTAATCCTGCCCGCCAGTTCCATCACCACCTGCATGTTGTGCTCTATCAGGAGGATGGTGGCGTCACGGGCGATCTCGCGCACCAGCGCGATGAAGCCCTCGATCTCGCCGTCGGACAGCCCCTGCGTCGGTTCGTCGAGGATCAGGAGGCGCGGCTTCAGCGCCAGCCCCATGGCGATTTCCAGCAGCCTTTGATGGCCATAGGCGAGATCGCCGGCGAGCGAGGCAGCATGGCCGGTCAATCCGACCTTGTCCAGCGCCTCGGCAACGCCGGCGTCCAGCGCGCTCCGGCTGACCCCGCCTTGCGCCAGGAGCCGGCGCTGCACCGGCAGCGCGACATTGTCATAGACGGAAAGTTTTGGGAAAACCGAGGTGATCTGGAACGTATAGGCGATGCCGGCCATGACGCGGGCATGGGCCGGCAGGCGGGTGATGTCGCGTCCCTCGAACAGGATGGTGCCGGAGGACGGCGCGACGCGGCCGCAGATCAGCCCGACCAGCGTGGTCTTGCCCGCCCCGTTCGGGCCGATGAGCGCGCGGATCTCGCCCGCCTCCAGCCGGAAATCGACGGCATCGACCGCCTTTAGCCCGCCGAAGCTGCGCGACAGGGCTTTTGTCTCGATCAGGGCAGCCATTTCAGCCACCTTTCGCGCACCGTGCCGAGGATGCCCTTGGGGAAGAACAGCACGACGAAGATCAGCGCCGCACCGACCAGCATCAGCCACGCCGTGGTCAGGCCGGAGGCATAGTCGATGACGTAGACCATGAACGCCGTGCCGACGAGGGGCCCGAGCGTGGTCGCCGCGCCCCCGACCAGCACCCACAGCAGCGGCAGGATCGAATACTGGATCGAGGCGAAGCCCGAGCCGACATAGCCGAACATCAAGCCATAGGCCGCGCCGGCGGCGGCGCAGATCACGCCCGAGACGACCACCGCGCCGAGCTTGGCGCGGAAGGTGTCGTAGCCCAGCATGCGCATGCGCTCCTCGTTCTCGCGGATGCCGGCGAGCGTGCGCCCGAACGGCGCCCGCACCAGCTTCAGACAGACGAGCAGCACGGCGGAAAACAGGACGAGCGCGACCATGTAGCGGGTGGCGGGGTCGGAGAGGCTCAACACCACATCGCCAAGCTCGACGCGGCGCGCGGCCGGCGGCAACACCAGCCCCTCCTCGCCGCGCGTCCACGTCGTGAAATAGAGCGTGGTGAGATAAAAGACCTGCGCGAACATCATCGTCACGATCATGAAGGCAACGCCGACGGTGCGCAGCGCCAAGGCGCCGACGACCAGCGCAAGCACGCTGCCAGCCGCCAGCCCCGCCGCGAAGGAGGCCGGCATGCCCCAGCCGAGGTGATAAAGCGGCAGCCCGGCGCCATAGAGCCCGGCAGCGAAGAACATGGCGTGGCCGAGGCTCAGCAGCCCGCAATAGCCCAGGAGCAGGTTGTAGCCCATGGCGAAGACGGCGAGCACGAGGATGCGCGAGAACACGCCGCGATGATAATCAGGCAGCAGGAAGCCGGCCGCCGCCAGCGCCGCGATGACGGCGAGGTGCAGGAGCCAGATTCGAGCTGTGGACGCCCCGTTCATCGCGCCGCCGTCCCGAACAGGCCCTGCGGCCGGAACACCAGCACCAGCGCGACGAGCAGCGTGGCGAGGATCTTGGCCAGCGTCGGCGAGAAGAACAGGGTCGAGATGATGCCGTCGGAAAGCCCGATCAGCAGCGCCGCCACCACCGTGCCGCGCAGGCTCCCCAACCCGCCGATGATGACGACGACGAAGGAAAGCAGCAGCGGGTCGCGGCCCATCAGGTAATGCGCCTGGCTGACCGGCACGATCAGCACCGCGGCAAGCGCCGCCAGCATCGCGCCAAGCGCGAAGACATACGCATAGACGCGCCCGACCGGGATGCCGAAGGCTTGCGCCGTCTCGGCGTCGTACTGCGTCGCGCGCATGACGAGGCCTGCCCTGGTGCGCGCCAGCACGAACCAGGCGCCGAGAAGCAGGAGGATGGCCGCGGCGATGACGAACAGCTTGTAGCCGGAATAGCCGAACCACGGCAGCTGGATGCGGATGTTGAACGGCGGCTGCACAGGCCGCGCATCGGCACCATATACGGTGAGCGCCAACTGCTGGATGATATAGAGCAGGCCGATCGTGGCGACGATGGTGGCTTCAGGGTCGTAGTTCAGCCTTTTCAGCACCAGCCGCTCGGCAAGATACGCCACCGCGCCGACCGCGAGCGGCGCGACGAGGAGGGCGGCGATAAAGCCGATGGCCGGATGGCCGGCGAAGGCGGTGGAGACCACCCACGCCAGCACCGCGCCAAGCATGAAGAACTCGCCATGGGCGACGTTGACCACGCGCATGACGCCGAACACCAGCGACAGGCCGAGCGCCATCAGCGCCAGCAATGCTGCTGTGACGAGGCCCTCGAGCAAGGCGAGCAGGAGAAGCGGCCCGAACCCCATTCAGATAGCGCTTCGAACTGGAACGCCGCGCTGCCCCTCATCCGACCCTTCGGGCCACCTTCTCCCCGTGAACGGGGAGAA
>DAOMOI010000357.1:0-2845 GCA_035444225.1 Aquamicrobium sp.
CGATAGAACGCCGCGCCCTTGTCGAGAATGATCGGCACGGAAGCGAGCGAGATGACGTTGTTGACCACGGTGGGCTTGCCGAACAGCCCTTCCAGCGCCGGCAGCGGCGGCTTGGCCCGCACCACGCCGCGCTTGCCTTCGAGGCTGTTGAGCAGCGAGGTCTCCTCGCCGCAGACATAGGCGCCGGCCCCGACGCGGACCTCGATGTCGAAGGCATGGCCCGAGCCGAGCACCGAGGGGCCGAGGACGCCGCCGGCGGTGGCGACGCGGATCGCCTCGCGCATCACCGCCACCGCGTGCGGATATTCCGAGCGGATATAGACGAAGCCCTTTTGCGCGCCGGTGGCGATTGCCGCGATGGCCATGCCCTCGATCAGCACGAAGGGGTCGCCCTCCATGATCATGCGGTCGGCGAAGCTGGCCGAATCGCCCTCGTCGGCGTTGCAGACGATGTATTTGCGATCCGCGCCCGCGTCGTGGACGGTCTTCCACTTGATGCCGGTGGGGAAGCCGGCGCCGCCGCGTCCGCGCAGGCCGGAATCGGTGACGATCCTGACGATCTCCAGCGGCGGCAGCGCCGCCGCCTTCTCAAGCCCAGTCAGACCGCCATGGGCGCGATAATCGTCGAGCGACAGCGGGTCGATGACGCCGCAGCGCGCGAAGGTCAGCCGCGTCTGGCGCGCGAGGAAGGGGATCTTGTCCGTCTCGCCGAGAAACAGCGAATGGCGGTCGCTGCCGTCGAGCAGCCCGGCATCGAGCAGCGAAGGCACATCACCCGCGCGCACCGGCCCGTAGGCGAAGCGGCCGGCGGCGGTCTCGACCTCGACCATCGGCTCGAGGAAATAGAGGCCGCGCGAGCCGTTGCGCACGAACTTCGCCTCGATGCCGCGGCGGAAAAGCTCTTCCTCGAAGGCGCGCGCCACGCGCCCTGCCCCCAGCGCCATCGCGCCCGAATCGGCGGGGATGTAGATCACCGGCATCATCGCCGCACCTCGTCTGCGATTTCCCGAACCGCGGCGGCATCGAGCCGGCCCATCGGCTCGCCGTCGAGCATGGCGGCCGGCGCGCAGGCACACAGGCCGAGGCAATAGACGGGTTCCAGCGTCACCGCGCCGTCAGCGCTGGTCTCTCCCAGCGCAACGCCGAGCGCATGGCTCACCATGGCGGCGACGCCGTGCGCGCCCATGGACTGGCACGCCTCGGCCTGGCACAGCTTCAGCACGTGGCGGCCGGCGGGCTGGCGGCGGAAATCGTGGTAGAAGGTGACGACGCCGTGCACCTCGGCGCGCGACAGGTTCAGCGCCTCGGCGATCACCGGCACGGCCTCGGCCGGCACGTGGCCGAACGCCTCCTGCACCTCGTGCAGGATCGGCAGCAGCGGCCCTTCGAGGCCGCGCAGCGTCTCGACGATATGCGCGGTTCGCGCCGCCGTGTCGGTACCGTGCTGCTGCATGGGCATGCAGCGCCCTCCCTTTCCGTTGCTTTCAGGCTCCATGCGGGGAGCGCGCTTCAAGGGTAGCAGAAGGGCGCGCGATGGCCAAACGATTAGGCGCTCCGCCTGCGGCCATTCGTCGGTTGGAATGGCGGGCGAAATGATCTATCCCCGATCTATCTAAACAGACCGATAGAGCCGCCGCCATGTCCGTCACCAGGGAAGCCGTCCTCGAAACGCTGAAGACGATCAAGGGCCCAGATTTCGAGGGCGACATCGTTTCGCTCGGGCTGGTCTCCGAGATCTTCATCGCCAACGACAAGGTGTTCTTCTCCATCACCGTGCCGGCGGACCGGGCGCAGGCGCTGGAGCCGCTGCGGGCGGCGGCCGAGCGCGCGGTCAAGGCCATGCCCGGCGTTCAGGGCGCGGCGGTGGCGCTGACAGCGGAGAAGAAGGGCGGCGGCATGGAGGCCGCGCCGCAGCCGCGCCGCCCGGCCGCGCCGACGCGCCCGGCGCCGGCCGCCGCGCCCGCCGGGCGCCAGCCGGCCAAGCGCGGGGTGCCCGGCGTCGAGGCGATCATCGCCGTCGCCTCCGGCAAGGGCGGCGTCGGCAAGTCGACCACGGCGGTCAACCTCGCGCTCGGGCTGGCCGCCGAGGGCCTGAAGGTCGGCATCCTCGACGCCGACATCTACGGCCCGTCGATGCCGCGCCTGCTCGGCATCAAGGGCAGGCCCGAGACGGTGGACGGCAAGGTGCTGAAGCCGATGGAGAAATACGGGCTGAAGGCGATGTCGATCGGCTTCCTCGTCGACGAGGAGACGCCGATGATCTGGCGCGGGCCGATGGTGATCTCGGCGCTGACGCAGATGCTGCGCGAGGTGCAATGGGGCGCGCTCGACGTGCTGGTGGTCGACATGCCGCCCGGCACCGGCGACGCCCAGCTGACCATGGCCCAGCAAGTGCCGCTCGCCGGCGCGGTCATCGTTTCCACCCCGCAGGACCTTGCCCTGATCGACGCCCGCAAGGGGCTGAACATGTTCAGGAAGGTCGACGTGCCGCTGCTCGGCATCGTCGAGAACATGAGCTATTTCATCGCCCCCGACACCGGCGCGCGCTACGACATCTTCGGCCATGGCGGCGCCAGGCGCGAGGCCGAGCGGCTCGGCGTGCCCTTCCTCGGCGAGGTGCCGCTGACGATGGACGTGCGCGAGACCTCCGACGCCGGCACGCCGGTCGTCGTCTCCGCGCCCGACGGCGCGCAGGCGCAAGCCTACCGCGCCATCGCCGCGAAGGTGCAGGAACGGATCGCGGCCGAGCAGGCGGCGGCCAAGGCCGCGACGCCGGCGATCGTGTTCGACTAGGAGGCGGACGCGTTCCCTCCCGTCATCCCGGCCGACCGAGCGAAGCGAGGGA
>DAOMOI010000358.1:0-2838 GCA_035444225.1 Aquamicrobium sp.
CCGCGAGCGGCACTATGCCGTGCGCGGCACGCCGACCGATTGCGTCATCATGGGCGTGCGCCATCTGATGCCGGAGCCGCCGGACCTGATCCTGTCGGGCGTCAATGCCGGCTCCAACGTTGCCGACGATGTCACCTATTCCGGCACCATCGCCGGGGCCATGGAGGGCACGCTGCTCGGCATCCGCTCGATCGCGCTCAGCCAGGGCTATTCGGTGAGCGAGGAGGGGCGCACCGTCGAATGGCGCACGGTCGAGCGCCACGCGCCCGAGCTGTTGCAGAAGCTGATCGGCATTTCGCTGCCGCAGAACGTGTTCCTGAACCTGAACTTCCCCAATTGCGCGCCCGACGCCATCAAGGGCGTCGTCGTCACCAATCAGGGCAAGCTGAGCCATGGGCTGTGGCTCGACGAGCGCAAGGACGGGCGCGGCTTTCCCTATTTCTGGCTCCGCTTCGGCCGCGAGCAGCTCGACGTGCGCGACGGCACCGACCTCGCCGCGCTGCGCGCCGGCATGATCTCGGTGACGCCGCTGCATATGGACCTGACGGCCTATGCGGTGAAGGACCAGATCGCGAAGGCGCTGAGCTGAGATGGACGCGGCCGAGCGCGAGAAGTTCGCCGCCTTCCTGCTGCGCATGCGCGGCGCGGGCCTCGACCGGCGTGAGCTGATCGCGGCGGTGGAGGCGACGCCGCGCGCTTCCTTCGTGCCGCCGCAATGGAGCGCCGACGCCTGGGGCGAGCGCAGCATCCCCATCGCCTGCGGCGAGGTGATCGAGGGGCTCGACCTCCAGATGCGCGTTCTCGCCGCGCTCGACCTGCAGGAGGGATGCCGGGTTCTGGAGGTCGGCACCGGCTCGGGCTTCACCGCCGCGGTGATGGCGCGGCTTTCGGCGCGGGTGCTGACGCTCGAACGCTTCAGGACGCTGGCCGGGGAGGCTTCGGCGCGGTTCGAGGCGCTGGGGCT
The DNA here is from genome assembly GCA_035444225.1 of Aquamicrobium sp. Lineage (GTDB taxonomy): Bacteria > Pseudomonadota > Alphaproteobacteria > Rhizobiales > Rhizobiaceae > Aerobium. The sequence continues at coordinate 965 of DAOMOI010000358.1, forward strand.
GGCGAACGTGCTGGCGCGGCAGGCCGACGGCGCGCAGGGACTGGCGGCGGAGGGGCCGTTCGACCGCATCGTCGCCTGGGCTTCCTATGAATCGCTGCCGCGCGGCTTCGTCGACCAGCTTTCCTCCGGCGGCGTCATGGTCGCGGCCATCGGCCCGGCCGAGGGCGTGCAGGCGATGGAGAAGCTGACCAAGGTGGGCTCGCGCTTCGAGCGCGAGAAGGTGGCCGACGTCCGCTTCCAGCCGATGGCGGCCGGGCCGGCGCAGGTGCTGTAGCAGCCCCGATTCCATCGTTTCGGTAAAAGATGAATCCGCCGCCCCGCGCTTAACCGGGCGGTAACATTAACGCGCTTTAATCATGCACGTCTCTGGTATCGAGTGTTGCGGGTTATTGTGATGCGTTCTGGAATCTCTGGCAAATACCGGCGCAGCCTGGCGCATGGCGCGGCTATCGTCGTCGCCGGCGGCCTTCTGGCCGGGTGCAGCTCCGATGTGATGCGTTTCCAGGATTCGATCCTCACCGGCGATTCGCGGGCGATGCAGCCGGCCCCGGTGGCGCAGGCCTACCCGGGCGACTATTCCCAGCCGGTCGACACGATGAGCACGGGCTCGATCGCCCCGGCTCCGCGCCGCGGCGGCATCCTCCAGCGCGCCGGCATCGTGCCGCGCCCGCAGGGCAATGTCAGCGCCGGCGGCGCGCCCGTCTACACGCCGGCCGCGCCTGTCGGGCAGCCGACATACAACGCCTATCCGGCCGCCGCGCAGCAAACCCTTCCGCCGGTTTCCTCGAACCGCGTCGGCAGCGGGCCGGCGCTTGCGCCGGTCGCCCGCGCGCCCCTCGACAACACCGTCACCGGCTCGACCCAGCCGGTGCGCACGCCCGTCGCCGTGCAGCAGGCGCCCGTCGCGCCGCGTCCGGCTCCGACCCAGCAGCAGGCGGCGATCGCGCCGCAGCAGCCCGCGGCCGCCGTCTCCACCGACGGCGAAGGCGGCTGGATGCGCGCCGGCGGCACGCAGATCACGGTCAAGCCGGGCGAGACCGTCTACAACCTGTCGCGCCGCTTCGGCGTGCCGACCGACGCCATCCTCAAGGCCAACGGGCTTTCCAGCGCCGCCGCGCTCACGGCCGGCCAGCAGGTGGTGATCCCGACCTATGTGCATTCGGCGCGCGCGCCGGTCAGCGCGCCCGACGCCAATCCCAACGTCGCCGATGCGCGCTCCTCGACCGGCACCCGCTACGACGTGCCGGCGGGCCGCACGCCGATGCCCTCGCAGGCGCCGTCCGACCGCGTGGCGGTGCTGCCGCAGCAGCCGGCGCCCAAGGTCGATGGCGCCACCGTGCTGGCCACGCCCAATCCGCCCGCGCCCGCATCCGCAGGCGGCGGCACCTACACCGTTGTCGCGGGCGACACGCTGCACGGCATCTCGCGCAAGACGGGTGCGAGCGCGGAAGCGATCAAGCAGGCCAACGGCCTGTCGAGCGGGCTGATCCGCATCGGGCAGAAGCTGACCATCCCGAGCGGCGGCGCGGCCCCGGTCCAGACCGTGGCGGCGGCCCCGAAGACGGACCTGACCACGACCGCGGCCGTCAAGCGGCCGTCCAACGGCTCCACCCCGCCGAAGCAGGCGGAGACCGCGATCCAGAAGGCGGCGGCCGACGCCTCCGCCCCGGCGCCGAATGCGAGCGGCATCTCCAAGATGCGCTGGCCGGTGCGCGGCCGGGTGATCTCCGGCTTCGGCGGCGGCGGGGGCGGCGGCGCCAATGACGGCATCGACATCGCCGTGCCGGCCGGAACGGCGGTCAAGGCGGCGGAGAACGGCGTCGTTATCTATGCCGGCGACGGCCTGAAGGAATTCGGCAACACCGTGCTGGTGC
>DAOMOI010000359.1:0-2834 GCA_035444225.1 Aquamicrobium sp.
ACCTGCGGCAGGTGGTGCATGTGCGACAGCACGAAGCCGGCCAGCGTCTCGTAGTCGCGCCGCTCGGGCAACGGGATACCGAGTATTTCGGCCATCTCGTCGATGGGCATGTAGCCGGCCAGCAGCCACGAGCCGTCGTCGCGCTCGACCGCCGCCTCGCCGTCCTCGTCGACATCCGACCTGAACACGCCGACGATGGTTTCGAGGATGTCGGCCGGCGTCACCACGCCTTCGAAGTCGCCATACTCGTCATGCACCAGCGCCATCGGCACCTCGGCCTCCTTGAGCGTGGCGAGCACGTCGAGCGCGTCGGCATTGTCGTGGACGATGGGGGCGGTGAGAACCAGCGCCTCGATGTCGAAGGCCTGCCGCCCGGCCATCGCCGCCAGCGCCTCGCGCGTGCGCACTACGCCGACCATCTGGTCGACGCTGCCGTTGGCGGCCGGCAGCATGGAGTGGCCGGCTTCCACCAGCCGCTTGCGGATCTCTGTCTTGCTCGCTTCGAGGTCGATCCACTCGACCTCCGTGCGCGGCGTCATGATGGCGCGCACGCTGCGGTCGGCCAGCCGCATCACGCCGGCGATCATCTTGCGCTCGTCGCTCTCGACCACGCCGTGGCTTTCGGCCTCGGCGATCAGGCTGGCGATCTCCTCGTCGGTGACCTTGGTTCCCCCGTCGTCGGTCTGGCCGAGCAGGCGCAGCACGGCGCGCCCCGAGACGTCGAGCAGCCACACCAGCGGCGCGGCGACCACGGAAAGGCCGCGCATTGCCGGGGCGACGCGGCAGGCGACCCCTTCCGGGTTGCGCAGCGCGATCTGCTTCGGCACCAGTTCGCCGATGATCAGCGAGGCATAGGTGATGGCCGCGACCACGGAGCCGACGCCGAGCGTGCCGGCCATGCCGGCGGGCACGCCTGCTTCCGCCAGCCAGCCGGTGAGCCTCAGGCCCAGCGTCGCGCCGGAGAACGCGCCGGAAAGCACGCCGACCAGCGTGATGCCGATCTGCACGGTGGACAGGAAGCGGCCGGGGTTGGCTGCCAGCCTCACGGCGGTCGCCGCGCCGGAATGGCCGCGCTCGGCCATCGCCTTCAGCCGGCCGGGCCGCGAGGAGACGACCGCAAGTTCCGACATGGCCAGCAGGCCGTTGACGCAGATGAGAACAACGACGACGGCGATCTCGACTGTAAGCATGATTTCGCTGATAGCATCAGCGTCGCTTCGGCGCGACAGGAATTTTCACCGCCGGTCTTCAGCCGGTCTTCAACGGCAGGCGACGTAGCCGTTCCTGCGGTTCTTGATGTCGAAATGGAAATGGTCGGCGTGGTCGGCGTCGTAGCCGGGGCCGAGGACGGTGGTGAAATAGCTGCATCCGCCGGTGCGCACGTTGTTCAGCAGGCTGCGCTCGCGGAAGGCGAACCAGCCGGGCTTGCGCACGTCGATGTCCCTGCCGTTGCGCAGTTCGATCCGCATCACGTCGAGCGCGTTGCCCTTGGAGTGCTCGGAGGCGACGCCGCCGGTGCCGCGGATGTTGCGGCACGAATAGCTCGACCCCTGATGGATGGTCTTGACGCCCGACAGGTAGCGCCAGCGCGCGGACGGCGTCAGCTCCTTCTTGGTCCATGTCGCGAAGGCGAGCGCCATGTCGCAGGTGAGCGTCGCCGCCGGCTTCATCTCGATCGAGCCGGGCAGGCTCGTCACCTGCACCGGCCAGTCGATGCGGCAGGCGCCGCCGTCGTTGATGGGCGACAGATCGCGGAAGGTGACGCCGAGGCGGCGCAACTGGCGCCGGCAGTCCGCCTCCGCGGCCGGCAGCTGCGCGCCGGGCTCCGCGAAGGGGCGTTGCAGGCGCGGATAGCCGACGCTCATCATCGCCGAGGGCGAGGCGAGCCGGGCGAAGCCGCGCGGCTTGGCGCTGACGGACGATGTCCGCGTGCCGACATCGACGGAAGGGGTCAGCACGTCGGTCGCCGTGCACGAGGAGAAGGCGACGCCGCCGGCGGCGATCGCGGCGATCGCCGCGCCGATGCGGACACGGCGGGAGGCCATTCCGGCAAGTCTCTTTGCCCCGATACGCAACACGCTGGGCATCCCCGAATTCCTGTCCCTGAAACGGGAACTCTAGCCGCGAACGGTAAAGGAAACCTCAGCGCGCCTCTTTACGCCTGTGGCGCGAATGCGGCGGCCGCTCACTGGCAGAACGGATTGCGCCGCGTCGCCAGATCGAAATGGAAATGGTCGGCGTGGTCGGCGTCCGATCCGGGGCCGAGCACGGTGGAGAACGGGCCGCACGCCGCCTTCCTGATGCCGGCAAGCAGCGCGGATTCGCGCGGCTCCTTCTTCTCGTCATGGGCGCGGACCTCGATCCGCGTCCCGTCGGCAAGGACGAGCGCGCTCCAGTCGAGCGCGTTGGCGAAGGCGTGCTCGGAAAGCTTCTGCGTACCGTGGCGCGGGCGGCAGACAAAGGCCGACGCCTGCTCGAGCGTGGCCAGCTTCGACGCGAATGTCCGCTCGGCCAAGGGCGCGGCGTGGTCCCTGACGAAGCGCGCGCTCGCCTCGGCCATGGCGCAGGTCAGCACCGCCGGCGGCTGCAACGCGACCGTGGCGGAAAGCCGCGACACGGTGACGGGGTGGGGCGCCATGCAGCCTTGCGGCTCGGCGATCGGCGGGGCTTCCTCGAAGGCGACGCCGAGCGCGCGCAACCTTTGCCGGCATGACGCCTCCTCGGATGGCAGGGGTGTCGTTCCGGGCGCTTCGCCGGCTGCCTGCTTCTGCGGGCGTGGTTGAGGCGGGGTCATTGCCGCGGGCAAATCCTCCGCCGCCTCGTCGGCGGGGGTG
>DAOMOI010000360.1:0-2823 GCA_035444225.1 Aquamicrobium sp.
GGCTGACTTCGTCATCTGGGACATCGCCGAGCCGGCCGAGCTTGTCTACCGCATCGGCTTCAACCCGCTGCATGCCCGCATCCGCGCCGGCCGCGACGCCACGTCCTGACGCCTATCGAGGAAACCGCGATGACCATCACGCTCCGCCCCGGCTCCGTCCCGCTCGACGATCTGGCCGCCATCTACTGGAACGGCGAAGCCGTCGCTCTCGACCGCGGCTTCGATGCGGGAATCGAGAAGGCGGCAGCGCGCATCGCGGCCATCGCCGCCGGCAACGAGCCGGTCTATGGCGTCAACACCGGCTTCGGCAAGCTGGCCTCGATCAAGATCGACGCCGCCGACACCGCCACGCTCCAGCGCAATCTCATCCTGTCGCATTGCTGCGGCGTCGGCGCGCCCCTGCCGGAGAAGGTCGTGCGCCTGATCATGGCACTGAAGCTCGTCTCGCTCGGGCGCGGCGCTTCGGGCGTGCGGCTGGAGCTGGTGCGGCTGATCGAGGCCATGCTGGAAAAGGGCGTCGTGCCGCTGATCCCCGAAAAGGGCTCGGTCGGCGCCTCCGGCGATCTCGCGCCCCTCGCCCATCTCGCCGCCGTCATGATGGGCGAAGGCGAAGCCTTCCTTGCGGGCGAGCGCCTGCCCGGCCGCGCCGCGCTGGAGCGCGCCGGCCTACGGCCGGTCGTGCTGGCCGCCAAGGAGGGGCTGGCGCTCATCAACGGCACGCAGGTCTCGACGGCGCTGGCGCTGGCCGGCCTGTTCCGCGCCCATCGCGCCGCGCAGGCGGCGCTGATCACCGGCGCGCTTTCCACAGACGCCGCCATGGGCTCGTCCGCGCCCTTCACCGCCGACATCCACACGCTGCGCGGCCATCGCGGCCAGATCGACACGGCCGCCGCCCTGCGGGCCCTGCTCGAAGGCTCGGCCATCCGCGCGAGCCACATCCAGGGCGACGAGCGCGTGCAGGACCCCTATTGCATCCGCTGCCAGCCGCAGGTCGACGGCGCCTGCCTCGACCTGTTGCGCCAGGTCGGCCGCACGCTCGAGATCGAGGCCAACGCCGTCACCGACAACCCGCTGGTCCTGTCCGACGACAGCGTCGTCTCCGGCGGCAATTTCCATGCCGAGCCGGTGGCCTTCGCCGCCGATCAGATCGCGCTCGCCGTGTGCGAGATCGGCGCCATCGCCCAGCGGCGCATCGCCCTGCTGGTCGATCCGGCGCTGTCCTACGGCCTGCCGCCGTTCCTCGCCAGGAATCCCGGCCTCAACTCCGGCCTGATGATCGCCGAGGTCACGTCAGCGGCGCTGATGAGCGAGAACAAGCAGATGGCGCATCCGGCCTCGGTCGATTCGACGCCGACCTCGGCCAATCAGGAAGACCACGTCTCCATGGCCTGCCACGGCGCCCGCCGCCTGCTGCAAATGACGCAGAACCTGTTCAACATCATCGGCATCGAGGCGCTGGCCGGCGCGCAGGGGGTGGAACTGCGCGGTCCGCTCACCACCGGGCCGGAGTTGCAGAAAGCCATCGCCTGCCTGCGCGCCGCCGTTCCGGCGCTCGAAGACGACCGCTACATGGCCCCCGACCTCGCCGCCGCCGCCGCCCTCGTCGCCGATGGTCGCCTGACGGCCAGCGTCTCGGCCGGCATCTTGCCCGCACTGGAGGTTTGACATGGACACCGTATTCGAAGTCAGGCGCGGCTCCTCGCCGGTCATCCTCGGCTTTCCCCATACCGGCACCGACGTGCCGGACGACATTCGCGCGCGGCTGAACGACAACGGCCTGCTGCTCGCCGACACCGACTGGCACCTGCACCGGCTTTATGAGGGCCTGCTGCCCGACGCGACCGTCGTGCGCGCCACCTTCCACCGCTATTGCATCGACGCCAACCGCGACCCGGCCGGAGTCAGCCTCTATCCCGGCCAGAACACCACGACGCTGGTGCCGCTGACCGATTTCGACGGCAAGCCGATCTGGAAGGACGGGGCCGAGCCGACGGAAGCCGACATCGTCGCCCGTCGCGACGCCTTCCACCGCCCCTATCACGCGGCGCTGGCGGCGGAGGTCGAGCGGGTCAAGGCCGAGCACGGCGTGGCCGTGCTCTACGACTGCCATTCGATCCGCTCACTGATCCCGTTCCTGTTCGAAGGCCGCCTGCCGGACTTCAACATCGGCACCGATGGCGGCGTCACCTGCGATGCGGCCATCGAGGCGGCGACGGTCGCGGCCTCGGCGGAAGCGCGCGACTACACCCATGTGCTCAACGGCCGCTTCCGCGGCGGCTGGACCACGCGCCATTACGGCCGCCCGCAGGACAACGTCCACACCGTCCAGATGGAGCTGTCGCAGGCCACCTATCTCGCCACCGAGACCGTGCCTTTCGCCTATGACGAGACGAAAGCCGCGCGGGTGCGCGCGCCGCTGAAGACCATTCTCGAACGCATCGAAAAGGTCGCGTTCGACCTGAAACGCTGAGAGGAACAGAGCCATGACCAATCCCCGCCACAATGAACGCGAAGTCCGCGCCCCGCACGGCGACACGCTCAACGCCAAGAGCTGGATGACCGAAGCGCCGCTCAGGATGCTGATGAACAATCTCGACCCCGACGTGGCCGAGCGCCCGCACGAGCTGGTCGTCTATGGCGGCATCGGCCGCGCCGCCCGCACCTGGGCCGATTTCGACCGCATCGTCGCCACGCTGAAGGATCTGAACGAGGACGAGACGCTGCTCGTCCAGTCGGGCAAGCCGGTCGGCGTGTTCCGCACCCACAAGGACGCGCCGCGGGTGCTGATCGCCAACTCCAACCTGGTGCCGCACTGGGCGACCT
>DAOMOI010000361.1:0-2807 GCA_035444225.1 Aquamicrobium sp.
CCGGCCTGCACGGCCGCCAGTAGGCCGTCGGCGAAGGGGAAGAAGGCGTCGGAGGCGACGACCGAGCCCTTGGTCAGCGGCTCGGCCAACCCAGCCGCCTCGGCAGCATCGAGCGCCTTGCGCGCGGCGATGCGCGAGGAATCGACGCGGCTCATCTGGCCGGCGCCGATGCCGACCGTGGCGCGGTCCTTCGCATAGACGATGGCGTTCGACTTGACGTGCTTGGCGACGCGGAAGGCGAAGCGCAGGTCGGTCATCTCGGCCTCGCTCGGCGCGCGCTTGGTCACCACTTTCAGGTCGAGATCATCGACCACGGCGTTGTCGCGTGACTGGACGAGCAGGCCGCCGGCGACCGACTTCACCACCGTGCCGGAGCCGCGCGGGTCGGGCAGGCCGCCGGTGACGAGGAGGCGCAGATTCTTCTTGGCCGCGACGATCGCCGCCGCTTCCGGCGAGGCCTCGGGGGCGATGATGACCTCGGTGAAGGTTTTCACGATCTCTTCCGCCGCTTCGGCGTCTAGCAGACGATTGAGCGCGACGATGCCGCCGAAGGCCGAGACCGGATCGCAGGCGAGCGCGGAAAGGTAGGCGTCCTTCAGGCTCGCGCCTTCGGCGACGCCGCACGGGTTGGCGTGCTTGATGATGGCGACCGCCGCGGTGCGGGCGGGGTCGAACTCGGCGACCAGCTCGAAGGCGGCGTCGGTGTCGTTGACGTTGTTGTAGGACAGCTGCTTGCCCTGAAGCTGGCGGGCGCTGGCGACGCCCGGACGCTTGTCGCCATTGACGTAGAAACCGGCCTTCTGGTGCGGGTTCTCGCCATAGCGCATCACCGTCTCCAGCCTGCCGCCGAAGGCGCGCCAGGTCGGGTCCTCGATGGAAAGGGCATCCGCGAACCAGCCGGAGATGGCGGCGTCGTAGGCGGCGGTGCGGGCATAGGCCTTGGCCGCCAGCTCCTGCCGGAAGCGATAGGGGGTGGCGCCGTCGTTCTCCGCCAGCGTCCCGATCAGCCGGCCATAATCGGCCGGGTCGGTGACGATCGCCACATAGGCGTGGTTCTTGGCCGAGGCGCGCACCATGGCCGGGCCGCCGATGTCGATGTTCTCGACGATTGCCGAATAGTCGCCGCCGGCCGCGCGTACTTCCTCGAACGGGTAGAGGTTGATCACCGCGATGTCGATGGCGCTGATGCCATGGGCCTCCATGGCCTGCGCATGCTCGAAATCGTCGCGGATGGCGAGCAGGCCGCCATGCACGGACGGGTGCAGCGTCTTGACGCGGCCGTCCATGATCTCGGGAAAGCCGGTCAGGTCGGAGACGTCGCGGACCGGGATGCCTTCCGCCGCGATGGCCTTGGCCGTGCCGCCGGTCGAGACCAGTTCCACGCCGGCCGCGTGCAGCGCGCGGGCCAGCTCGACCAGTCCCGTCTTGTCGGAGACGGAAAGAAGCGCGCGCCGCGCCTTGACCAGATCGGGGGCGGGAATGTTCTTCGAGGCGACGGCCATGATGCTGGGCTCCGTGCGGGTGCGGCGGGTAAGGATTTCGGGCGGCCTAGCACAGCGGGGCGCGGATGCAAACGCTATTGCCTGCTCTTGGTGGGGCCGGCTCACATGCGCAGGAAACGCCAGTGGATTTCCGGGTGCTCGGAGGCGCGGTAGGCGACGACGATCTGGTGGCTGCGGCGCGGGCCGGCGATGCCCGCGAAGAACAGCGAATCCTCGACCTGCGGCGCAAGCTCCTCGCAGGAGAATTCCCATCGCTCGCCGTCCGGGCCGGCCAGAACCAGCCCGTGGCGGCTGTTCTCGAACAGGGCGACGTCGGGGTGGAGGTGGAAGCGCACCACGGCGTGGTCGTTGACGGGACGGGCGATCTCGCCGCCCTTGCGGAAGATGCGGTCGGTGCCCTCCAGCACCTCGCCGCCGGCCGACAGCGCCATCTCGCGCTCGTGATAGAGGCCGAAGCGGGGAACATAGCCGTCGTGGCGGGCGACGAAGCCGTGGATGCCGTCGCCATCGAGCCGCCGGCACACGACGTTTCGCGGCCCGTCGATCAGCGGCGTGCCGACGAGGCCGCCGAAGGCCGGCGGCAGCGCGAAGCGCGCCGAGGAGGTGTCGTTCAGCGTCGCGGTGGAGTGCGCGGCGGTGGAGCGCGCCAGCGGCCGGAACTCTTCCGCCGCATAGGTATCGACGCCGCAATTGACGACGAAATGGCTCTTGCCCGACGAAAGCTCGAAGGAAAGGCACCCGGCCTGGGTATGGTGCGAAACCTCGGGCGCCGGCGGCGCGCCGGTGTCGGCGATGACGGTGACGCCGCCCATGGACAGGCGCTGATAGCCCGAATGGGGCGCGTTGGTCAGCGGCGCGCCGCCGGTGTCGTCGTGGCGCAATATGGCGGCGATGCGGTCGTGGCTGGTCGCGCCCATGCCGTTGAAGCGGGCGAGCGTGCCGTCCTGATGGCGGAAGAAGCGCAGCGCCGGCAGCATGCGCTCGACCGCGCCGATCAGCGCCTCGGGCGGGGCCTCGCCCTGGTTGGAATAGGTGTGGCGCAGCGGCAGGAGGTCGGCGAGCAGTTCGAGCACGGCTTCGGGGTTGCGCGAGACGTGGCCGCCGTCGGGCAGGATCTGCCGGTCGAGCTCGGCGGAAAGCTGGCGCGCCGCGTTGCGCCGCGCGGCCGGCGCGGAGGGCAGCGACAGCGCGGCGAAGGCGAGCGCGATGCGCGCGCGCAGGCGATCCTCGCCGTCGGCCATCTCCGGCGCCACGGTGCGCAGATAGCGGATCTGGATCGCCAGCGCGCGCAGGAACGCGCGGTAG
>DAOMOI010000362.1:0-2788 GCA_035444225.1 Aquamicrobium sp.
GGGGGGCGAAGGCATGAGCGCAAGGCAAAGGATCGCGGTGCTCGGCGGCGGCGCATGGGGAACGGCGCTCGCCACCACGGCCTTGCGCGCCGGTCATGGCTGCACGCTGTGGGCGCGCGACGTGGAGACCGTAACCGCCATCAATGCGCGCCACGAAAACCCGCGCTATCTGCCCGGCATCGGCCTCGACCCCGCGCTTCAAGCCACCGCCGATCTCGACGCCGCGCTGACGGGGGCGACCTGCGTGCTCGCCGTGGTGCCGGCACAGGCGATGCGCGGCCTGCTGAACGCGCTGGCGAGCCGGCTCGATGCGAAAACCCCGCTCGTCCTCTGCGCCAAGGGCATCGAGCGCGACACCGGCAAGCTCCTGTCGGAAATCGCCACAGAAATCCTGCCGCGCAATCCCATCGCCGCGCTCTCCGGCCCCAGCTTCGCCACCGATGTGGCGGCCGGCCTGCCCACCGCCGTCACCGTGGCCGCCGGCGACGAAGCCCACGCAGCCGCGCTCGCCGCCCTCCTCTCCTCGCCCGCATTCCGCTGCTATTCCAGCGCCGACCTGATCGGCGTCGAGGTCGGCGGCGCGCTGAAGAACGTGCTCGCCATCGCCGCCGGCGCGGTCTCTGGCGCCGGCCTCGGAGCCAGCGCGCAGGCGGCGCTGGTGACGCGCGGCTTCGTCGAATTGCGCCGCGTCGGCGCCGCCTTCGGCGCGGAGCCGGAAACGCTGATGGGCCTTTCCGGCCTCGGCGACCTGATCCTGACCTGCGGCTCGGCGCAATCGCGCAACTTCTCCTACGGCGTGGCGCTCGGGCGCAGCGAAAACCTCGAAGGGCGGCCGCTGGCCGAGGGCGTCGCCACCGCCGGCATCGCCGCGCGCATCGCCCGCGAGAAGGGCGTCGAGGCGCCGATCATCGCCGCCGTCGAGGCGCTGCTGGCCGGCCGCATCGCCATTGCCGACGCGGTCGCCGCGCTGATGGCGCGGCCGCTGAAAAGCGAATTCGGCACATGACATGACCATATCGGAACGGAGACGAGCATGATTTTCGCCCTGATCTGCAAGGACAAGCCCGGCAGCCTCGAGATACGGCAGGCCAACCGGCCTGCGCATCTCGATTACCTGAACGGGCTGAACGAGAAGGGCGCGCTGAAATTCGCCGGCCCGTTCCTCGGGGACGACGGCAAGCCGCTGGGCAGCCTCGTCACCGTCGAGGCCGAGGACCGCGCCGCGGCGCAAGCCATCGCCGAGGCCGACCCCTACGCGCGGGCCGGCCTGTTCGCCAGCGTCGAGATCCATCCGTGGAACTGGGTGTTCAACGCACCAGAGGCGAAGTCGGAGGCGAAGTGATGGCCTACTGGCTGTTCAAGTCCGAGCCGGACGTCTTTTCCTTCGACATGTTGAAGAAAAAGGGCAAGAAGGGCGAGCAATGGGACGGGGTGCGCAACTATCAGGCGCGCAACAACATGCGCGCCATGAAGATCGGCGATCTCGGCTTCTTCTACCATTCCAATATCGGGCTCGAGGTCGTCGGCATCGCCGAGGTCTGTGCGCTGGCGCATCCCGATTCGACCACCGACGACCCGCGCTGGGAATGCGTCGACATCCGCGCCGTGCGCGACATGCCGCAGCCGGTGACGCTGAAGGACGTCAAGGCCAACCCCAAGCTGGCCAAGATGGCGCTCGTCACCTCGATGCGGCTTTCCGTCCAGCCGGTGACGGAGGACGAATGGGAAGAGGTCTGCCGCATGGGCGGCCTCGTGCCGGCGCCCAAGGCGTGACGCTGACCCCGGACCGCGCCGAAGCGTTCATCCGGGCCAACACCGCCCTGATCGCCCCGCCGCATGTGCCGGAGATCACGCTCCGCCTCGCCGACGAGGCCCACGACCTCTGGCACTGCACCGAGGAGGAGCTGCACGAGATCGGCCTGCCGCCGCCCTTCTGGGCCTTCGCCTGGGCCGGCGGCCAGGGACTGGCGCGGCACGTCCTCGACAATCCCCATCTCGTCACCGGCAAGCGCGTGCTCGATTTCGCCGCCGGCTCCGGGCTGGTCGCCATCGCGGCGATGAAGGCCGGCGCAGCCCATGCGCTCGCCGCCGACATCGACCCGTTCTGTGCTGCGGCCGTCGCGCTCAATGCCGCGGCCAACGGCGTTGCAGTCGATTTCACCGACCGCGATCTCGTCGGCACGGCCGGCGACCGGGAGGTGGTGCTAGCCGGCGACGTGTTCTACGACAAGGAATTCGCCGCGCGCCTCCTGCCATGGTTCACGGCACTGAAGGCGCAGGGCGCGGACATCCTCGTCGGCGACCCCGGCCGCGCCTATCTGCCGAAGACGGGATTTGAGAAGCTCGCGACCTATGAGGTGCCGGTGACGCGGGCGCTGGAGGATTCGGAAGTCAAGCGCACCATCGTGTGGCGGCTATCGTAATACTCTCAGCACGCTATTCCGCGACAGGTGCGGCAGAAGCCGCGCCATCACGCGCGGCGACACGGCGACGCAGCCTTCCGTCGGCGCAAAACCCTCGCGCGCGATGTGGAAGAAGATGGCGCTGCCCATGCCGCGCCGGCGCGGGCGGATGTTGTGGTCGAGCACGATCACGCAGTCGTAGAGCCGGTCCTTGCGCGCCATCGTCTCGCTGCTGGCCGGATAGGGCAGCGTCACCTGCCGGTTGTAGTTGCGGTCGCCCGGCGCGTCGCACCAGCCGTCACGGGCGCGAATCGGCCGGAACGGCAGCGGCGATGAACGGGCCGCCGCGCGGCCCTCGCGAAAATAACCATGAAGCAGACGCATGG
>DAOMOI010000363.1:0-2778 GCA_035444225.1 Aquamicrobium sp.
GCTCGACTGCGAGCTGGCCAGCGCCGGCATCATGCGCGCGGCGCTCTCCGAGGCCGTCCACCACACCCGCCACCGCAAGGCGTTCGGCGCGCCGCTGGTCGATCAGCCGCTGATGCAGCGCGTGCTGGCCGACGTGGCGCTCGACGTTGCCGCCGCGACCGCGCTCTCCATGCGGCTCGCCCGCTCCTTCGACGAGGCCGCGCGCAACGCCGGCGAGGCGGCGTTCGCCCGCACCATGACCCCGGTGGTCAAGTATTGGGTGTGCAAGATCACGCCGCCGCTGGTCTACGAAGCGATGGAGTGCCTCGGCGGCAACGGCTATATCGAGGAGGGGCCGCTGGCGCGCGCCTATCGCGAGGCGCCGGTCAACGCCATCTGGGAAGGCTCCGGCAACGTCATGGCGCTCGACGTCCTGCGCGTGCTTGCCCGCGCGCCGCAGCTTTTCGAGGAGGTGCTGGCCGGGATCGGCCGCGACCTCGGCGCGGCCGGCAAGGGCGTCCTCGGCGTGCTGCGCGCGGCCCTTCAGGTCGCGGCCTCCGACGAGGGCTCGGCCCGCATCCTGACCGAGCAGCTGGCGCTGTCGGCGGCGGCTGCCGAGTTGCGTCGGCTGGGGGCGGGGCGCATCGCCGACGCCTTCGTCGAATCGCGGCTCGCCGGCCAGTGGCGCACCAGCTACGGCATGCTCGACGCGCGCCACGATTCGCGCACCATTCTCGAGACGCTCTATCCCGAAATGGGCTGAACCGCCGGAGGCCCGGCGCTTTCCCCAGCCTCGCCACGGCCGTTAACCTTAACGAATGGTTTCCGTTGCCGTTAAGGGGGCGTGGGTCCAGTCTTCGGCGGTCGCGTCCTCGGCGCGGCGTTCTTCGCCGGAGGCCGTGCCATGCGCTACATCCTGATCTTCTGGGCCGTGCCGATGGGGCTGTTCTGGGGCTGGTACTATCTGTCGTATCACGACATCAATTTCGGCCTGCTGTTCCTGTCGCGCGCCGTCCACGACTATGCCTTCGGCTTCTACGGCGCCATTCTCGGCATCGACCCGGCGACCATCGGCCCGCTGGTCATGCGCGCCTGCGTCATCGACACGGCGCTGATCTTCTCGATCTACGGCTTCCGCAAGCGGCGCGAGATCGCCGCGTGGTGGGCGGGCCTCAGCGCGCCAGCGCCGCAAGCCGGTCGAGCGCCCCCTGCAGAATGAAGGCGGCCGCCGCCGAATCGATGCGCTCGCCGCGCTTCGCCCGCGACACGTCCATGGAGAGAAGCGCCCGCTCGGCCGCCACCGTCGACAGCCGCTCGTCCCAGTAGATGAAGGGCAGGGCGGTCAGCCGCTCCATGTTGCGCACGAAGGCGCGCGTCGCCTGCGCGCGCGGCCCTTCGCTGCCGTCCATGTTGACCGGCAGGCCGACGACGATCGCGGCCGCCTTCTCCTTGTCCAGCGCGGCGAGAAGTGCTGCCGCATCAAGCGTGAATTTCTTGCGGGCGATCACTGGGCGCGGATGGGCGAAGGAAAGGCCGGCATCCGACACCGCAAGCCCGATCGTCTTCGTGCCGAGGTCGATGCCTGCCAGCGTCGCGCCCGGCCGGAGCAGGGCGGGGGCTTCCGAAATGTCGATCACCGGCATTTTTCGCGTCCGCCCCTTTGCCTCGTCATTCTGCGCTTTTATCCTGCCGCCGAGCCGAAGAACAGAAGGGAGAGCCTTGCGATGAAACTGACCTGGTACGGCCATTCCGCCTTCGCCGTCGAGGCGGGTGACGCGCGCATCCTGATCGACCCGTTCCTGAGCGACAACCCGTCATGGGGCAAGGGCTGGGAGGAGGCCGCCGAAGGGGCCACCCACGTGCTGCTGACCCACGGCCACAACGACCACGTCGGCGACGCCGTCGCGATCCTGAAGAAGACCGGCGCGCAGCTCCTCGCCAATTACGAGATCTGCATGTACCTGGCCGGGCAGGGCGTCAGCGGCGACCGCATCAACCCCGGCAATACCGGCGGCACGGTCGATTGCGGCGGCTTCACCGTCACCTTCGTCCAGGCGCTGCATTCCTCGTCCTTCGGGCAGGATGGCGGCAGGAACGTCTATCTCGGCAACCCGCTCGGGCTGGTGCTGCATTTCCCCGACGGCCAGTCGCTCTATCATATGGGCGACACCGACATCTTCTCCGACATGGCGCTCATCGAGGAGCTGCATGCGCCGAAGGTCGGCATCGTGCCCATCGGCGACCGCTTCACCATGGGCGGCGCGGTGGCGGCGCTCGCCTGCCGGCGCTTCTTCAATTTCGAGACGGTGATCCCGGCCCACTACGCCACCTTCGGCCTGCTCGACCAGACGGCGCAGAAATTCGTCGACGGGCTGGAAGGCTCGGCCACGAAGGTGCTGGTGCCGAAGGTGGGCGAGCCGTTCGAGGTCTGAAGCTGTTGCGCTGGTAGAGCCGCGCCGCTATAGCCCGGTGAGTTGTTTTCCATCCATTCGCCGGAGCGAAGAATGTCCGTCGATCTCGACACCGTGAAGCGCGTGGCGCGGCTTGCCCGCATTGCCGTGACCGAGGAGGAGGCCGGCCGCATGACCGGCGAGCTGAACGTCATCCTCGGCTTCGTCGAGCAGCTCGGCGAGGTCGATGTCGACGGCGCCAGCGTTGCGCTCTCCGTTCCGGAAGTATCCGAAGTAGTCGCGGACGTCGTCGTACCGCGTTTCGCCCTTCGGGATGCGACGGCGAACGGACCGGCCGGCGCGGCCATCGCGCCGCTGCGCCTGACGGGCGTCGAAGGTGACAACATCC
>DAOMOI010000364.1:0-2772 GCA_035444225.1 Aquamicrobium sp.
GGATACTGTAATCCCGATATTGCAGGATTGTGAAGCGCAGTTTCGCGCTGCAAACGGTCGGGTTTGCGCCTGTTTTTCCAGAGCTTTCCGGCCTGTCAGCCGAGCGGCGCGGCGTCGCGGCCGCGCATGGTGCGGTAATAGGCCCAGAACAGGCGGGCGGCGACGCCGCGCCACGGCGCCCATGATTCGGCAAGCGCGGAAAGCGTCGTCGCGGCGGGACGGGGCGCGATGGAAAGCGCATGCCCGACCGCGCTTTGCAGCGCCACGTCGCGGGCGGGGAAGACGTCCGGGTGGCCGGCGCAGAACAGGAGATAGACCTCGGCCGTCCACGGCCCGATGCCGCGCAGCGCGGTGAGCCGCGCGACCGCCTCGTCCGCGCCCTCGCCGGCGAGGTGGTGGAGGTCGAGCCCGTCCTCGGCCACCGCGCGGGCGATGGCAAGGAGCGTCGCCTGCTTGGCCCGCGACAGGCCGGCCGCGCGCAGGGGCTCTTCGCCGGCGGCGAGCACGCTTGCCGCGTCGAGCGGGTCGATCAGCGCCGCCAGCCTTGCGGCCATGGCGTCGGCGGAGGCGCGCGAGACCTGCTGGCCGAGCACGATGCCGGCAAGGCTGGCGAAGCCCGGCTCGACCAGCCGCAGCGGCACCGGCCCGGCGGCCGCGGCCACCGCGCGCAGCCGCGGATCGAGGCGGGCAAGTTCCTCGATGCCTTCGGCGATGTCGTCATGGCTGGCGATGCGGCGCATTTTTCCCTGTTCCGGCGATCTTGCGATATGGCCCGCCGCACCGTAGCAATCGGCGCATGAGCCGCTCAACCCGTTTCCTGACTGACTGATGACACGGCCGGTCTTCCGCTTCGCGCCGAGCCCGAACGGCGAACTCCATCTCGGCCATGCCTATTCGGCGCTTCTCAACGCGCGCATGGCCGAGGCCGCGGGCGGGCGGCTGCTGCTGCGCATCGAGGACATCGACACCACGCGCTGCACGCCGGCCTTCGAGGACGCGATCTATCGCGATCTTTTCTGGCTCGGCATCGTCTGGGAAGAGCCGGTGCGCCGGCAGTCCGACCATTTCGCGGATTATGAGCGGGCGCTGGATGCACTCGTCGATGCCGGCCTCGCCTATCCCTCCTTCATGAGCCGGGGCGAGGCGCGGGCGATGATCGCCGAGGCTGAAGGCGCCGGGCGCGAATGGCCGCGCGATCCCGACGGCGTGCCGCTGTTCCCGACGGCGGAGCGCCGCCTTCCCGAGCGCGAAAGGCGCAGGCGGATCGCGGAAGGCGAGCCCTATGCGTGGCGGCTCGACGTCGAGGCGGCGCTCGCGCATGTCGGCGGGCCGCTTTTCTGGCAGGAGGAGGGCGCAGGGCCGGACGGCGAGACGGGCCGCATCGAGGCCGACCCGGCCGCATGGGGCGACGTGGTGATCGCGCGCAAGGAGGTGGCGACCAGCTACCATGTGTCGGTGACGGTGGATGACGCGCTCCAGGGCGTCACCCATGTCGTGCGCGGGCGCGACCTTTATTACGCCACCGCCGTCCAGCGGCTGTTGCAGCAACTGCTCGGCCTTGCCGCGCCGGTCTATTTCCACCACGACCTGATACTGGGCGAGGACGGCCGCAAGCTTTCGAAGAGCCGGCAGGATACAGGCCTTTCCGCCTTGCGCGCGGCCGGGCTGACGCCGGCCGACATCGCGCGCATGGTCGGGCTTTAGGGCGTCCGACAATCGACCGCCGGCGCCGCCCCTCATCCGCCTGCCGGCACCTTCTCCCCGTGAACGGGGAGAAGGAGGCTTGCTGCGACGCCGGCGACCCCCCAACCCCGTTTAGGGTCGGGTGAGGAGCGGCGCGGATGGTCGGGGTTTCGGGAGAAGCCCGCTCAGCCGTTGAGGCGCCGCATCGCCGCCTTCAGCACGACGAGGATGGTGAGCAGCAGGAAGGCGCCGCCGAGGCCGGTGGCGATCGCCCGCTGCACGTCGGCGAGGTGATGGCCGAGCGTGTTGGCGAGCCAGATGCCGCCGAAGAAGCCGAAGGTGATGATCGAGGCGTTGCCGGTCGCGCCGAAGCCCTCCTCGCCGAGCAGCGCGTTCAGCACCGTGGCGACGATGAAGGACAGGATGGCGACGGCGGTCGCCGCCAGCACCAGCCATCCGGTTCCAAGATTCCACAACATGCGTTTCCCTCCCGTCCAGCGGTGAAGGATGCGCCCCGTCATGACACCCGCATCAATTCGCCTGATCATATGGCTCAAACCTTATCCTTTGCTTGACGCGGCGATCGGTATTAGAGCCATCGCCTGTCCTCGTCCTTCGGCTGCATTCTTTCCGATGTCCCACGCCACACGCTTCATTCCCGGCCTGTTCGTGGTGCTGTGGGCCACCGGCTTCATCGGCGCGCGCTATGCGATGCCGTGGTCGGAGCCGTTCAGCTTCCTCGCCCTGCGCTTCGTCCTTGCCGCGGCGATCCTCGCCGTGCTGGCGCTTGTGCTGTGGGCGCGGCCGCTCGGGGCACGTCAGGCGGCGGATGCCGTGCTCGTCGGGGCGCTGGTGCACGGCGCCTATCTCGGCGGCGTGTTCTGGGCGATCCGCAACGGCCTGCCGGCCGGGCTCTCGGCGCTGATCATCGGGCTCCAACCGCTGATCACGGCGGTGATGGCCGGTTTCGCGCTCGGCGAGAAGGTGCTGCCGCGCCACTGGGCGGGGCTGGCGCTGGGCTTTGCCGGCGTGGCCGTCGTGCTGGGGCCGAAATTCACAGCCGATGCCGCCGGCGCCGGCGCCGCCAAT
>DAOMOI010000365.1:0-2751 GCA_035444225.1 Aquamicrobium sp.
GATCCTGTCTTATCTCAGACGCGGGATGGCGGCGACGGGCGAATAGCCGTGCTTTTGCAGAAAGACGCGGATGGCGGCCGGGTCGGCATATTCGCCGGCATGGATGCCGCCGGAGACGAACAGCACGTCGATGCCGTTGTCGGCCGCGCCCTTGATGTCGGTGAGGACGCCGTCGCCGACGGCCAGCGCCTCGCTCCTCGCCACCGCGCGGCCGAGTATGTCGGAGGCGGCGGCGAGCGCGGCCTCGTAGATCGGCCGGTGCGGCTTGCCGGCGATCTCGGTGCGGCCGCCGCGCTGGGCGTAGTCGCGGGCGAGCGCGCCGGCGCACCAGATCAGCTCGTCGCCGCGCTCGACCACGATGTCGGGATTGGCGCAGATGAAGGGCAGGTTGCGGGCGCGGAAGCGGTCCAGCATCTCGGCATAGTCCTGCGGCGTCTCGTCGTCGTCGAACATGCCGGTGCAGACGACGCCCTGTGCCTCGAACTCCTCGCAAAGCTCGACGTCGAGGCCGTCATAGAGGGCGAGGTCGCGGTCGGGGCCGAGATGGAAGACGCGGCGCGGGCCGTTCTCGATCAGCCGCCGCGTCACGTCGCCGGACGAGACGATGGCGTCGTAGCAGTCGCCCGGCACGTCGAGGAGCGCGAGCTGGTCGGCGACGCCGGCGCGCGGGCGCGGCGAATTGGTGACCAGCACCACGACCTGGCCCCCGGCGCGCGCGGCTTGCAGCGCGGCCACCGCGTCGGGGAAGGCGCGCATGCCGTTGTGCAGCACGCCCCACACGTCGCACAGGATCACGCCGTAGCCCTCGCCAATCGAGCCCAGCGTTTCGATCATCTTCGCCATCGACGCTCCGTCCATTCCTTCTCGCGGCCGCTCGCGGCTTAGCCCAAGCGTCCCGCCCTGTCACCCGCTTTCGCCGGGAACGCATCGCCGTCGGCAAGGCGGCTGTGCGGATTTTGATGTTCCAGCCCGCCGGTTTGCCGTTATGGTGCGGCACGAAACCTGTCAGGGAGGGGTGCGAGACCATGGAAGCGGAAGTCCTGTTCGAGAAGCGCGGCCGCGCCGGCATCGTCACGCTGAACCGGCCGAAGGCGTTGAACGCGCTGAACAGCAACATGGTCGCCCTGATCCATCCGCAGCTCGTCGCCTGGGCCGCGGACCCGTCGGTCGAGCTGGTGATCGTGCGCGGCGCGGGCGAGAAGGCATTCTGCGCCGGCGGCGACATCCGCCAGCTCCACGACTGGGGCAGGGCGGGTGACCCGGCGATGGTCGCCTTCTACGCCGAGGAATACCGCCTCAATACCTATATCAAGACCTATCCCAAGCCCTATGTCGCGCTGGTGGACGGCATCGTCATGGGCGGCGGCGTCGGCGTCTCCGTCCATGGCAGCCATCGCGTCGCCGGCGAGAAGCTGATGTTCGCGATGCCGGAAACCGGCATCGGCTTCTTCCCCGATGTCGGCGGAACGTATTTCCTGCCGCGCATGCCGGGCAAGGTCGGCACGTGGCTGGCGCTGACCGCCTCGCGGCTCGGTCAGGCCGACGCCCTGTGGAGCGGCTTCGCCACCCATGCCGTTGCCTCGACCGATCTCGACGCGGTCGCCGACGCGTTGGCTGAGAAGGGCGGCCGGTTTCGCCAAGCCGGTGGGAGACGCGCCGGCGCAGGCGCTGCTGCCGGTCATCGACCGCTGCTTCTCGGCCGACACGGTGGAAGAAATCCTCGCCCGGCTCGACGCCGAAGACGGCGAATGGGCCGCGAAACAGGCCGCGACCATCCGCCAGAAATCGCCGACCAGTCTCAAGATCGCGCTGCGCCAGATGCGGGTGGGGGCGGGCGCCTCGTTCGAGGACTGCATGCGCACCGAATTCCGCATCGTCAACCGCATCCCCGCCGGCGTCGATTTCTACGAGGGCGTGCGCGCCGTCATCATCGACAAGGACAACGCGCCGAAATGGCGGCCCGACCGGCTGGAGGACGTGACGCCGGCGGCGGTAGACGCCTATTTCGCGCCGCTGCCGAGCGAGCTCGACCTCGACGGGGCCTGAATCTTCATCCCATACGATTGACCCCGGTTCCGCTTTGCAACATACTCGGTAGTATGTTTTCGGAGGGAGGAGCCGGAATGGCGGCGTTCGCGCAAGTGAACGGCAAGTCGCCCCGCATTGCGGGCATGCGCGGCCCTTTGCGCGGCCTTCTCCCTTTCCTCCATCTCGGCAGCCTCGCCCGCGCCCGTTCCCGGGCCGCGGCATCGCCTCTTTCAACACGCAAGCAATCGGGAAAATGAGCCAATGGCCGAATATGTGACAGTCGCCCATGATGACGGGATCGCGATCATCACGCTCGACAATCCGCCGGTAAACGCGATGAGCCTGCATCTGCGCCAGCCGCTCCTTGCCGCGCTGGAGGCGGCGCGCGACGACGACGCCGTCAAGGGCATCGTCATCGCCTGCGCCGGGCGCACCTTCGTCTCGGGGGCGGATATCTCCGAATTCGGCACCGACAAGGCGATGGCCAGCCCCAACCTGCCCGAGCTGTGCACGCTGCTGGAGCAGATCGCGAAGCCGTCGGTCGCCGCCATCCACGGCACCGCGCTCGGCGGCGGGCTGGAACTTGCGCTCGCCTGCCACTACCGCGTCGCCGACAGGGGCGCCAGGGTCGGCCTGCCCGAGGTCAAGCTCGGCATTTTGCCCGGCGCCGGCGGCACGGTGCGCCTGCCGCGCGTCGCCGGACCGGAAAAGGCGGTCAGGATG
>DAOMOI010000366.1:0-2743 GCA_035444225.1 Aquamicrobium sp.
TGCCGGCGATACGCGGCCGGTCGTGGTGATCGATCCGGGCCATGGCGGCATCGATGGCGGCGCCGAAGGCCTGAACGGCACGGTGGAGAAGTCCATCACGCTCGCCTTTGCGCTGGAACTGCGCGCCAAGCTCGCCGAGAGCGGCAATTACGACGTCTATATGACCCGCGAGAAAGACGATTTCCTGCGGCTGGACGAAAGGGTGCGCATCGCCCGCCAGCACGAGGCAGACCTGTTCATCTCCATCCATGCCGATACGATCCGGCTGAAGGGCATTCGCGGCGCCACCGTCTATACGGTGTCCGACAAGGCCTCGGACGCCGAGGCGGCGGCCAAGGCGATCCGCGAGAACCTGTCCGACCAGATCGCCGGCGTGGTGGTCGAGGAGGAGAACCAGGAGGTCGCGGACATCCTCGCCGACCTGATCCGCCGCGAGACGCAGAGCTTTTCGCTGCGCTTCGCCCGCTCGCTGGTCGGCGGGCTGTCGACGGCGATTCGCATGATCCCGACCAATCCCCACCGTTTCGCCGGGTTCAAGGTGCTGCGCGCGCCCGACGTTCCCTCCGTCCTGCTCGAACTCGGCTATCTCTCCAACGCCGAGGACGAGGCGCTGCTGCGCGACCCGGAATGGCGGGCGAAGGCGGCGCGCGGCATCATCGAGGCCGTCGATCTCTTCGCCGCCGCCCATCGCGGCGCGGGTGGATGAGGTTGCCGCCCGGCGGCTCCCCGACGGGGGTGCGTTGCCGCGGCACCACATGTGGTATTTTATTGCGGGAATCGCGACGAGGCCCTTTCCTCCCGCCGCAATTTGCCCACAAGGGCAACTGAAAAGGAGAGCGACCCGGGGCAGGGAATGAGCGTTTCGTCGGACGCCGCATTGCTTCGGGCTGCTGACTGGAGTGGGCATGATACGGCTTATCGGATATTTCTTCGGCGTCGGCGTGACGCTCGCGCTCGTTGTCGCGGCTGGCGTTGCGCTTTATCTCGCCTCGCTGAGCAGCGATCTGCCCGACTACGAGGTGCTGGCGCGCTATGAGCCGCCGGTGACGACGCGCGTTCACGCCGCCGACGGCGCGCTGATGGGCGAGTTCGCGCGCGAGCGCCGCCTCTACCTGCCGATCCAGGCCATTCCCGACCGCGTCAAGGCCGCCTTCCTCTCGGCGGAGGACAAGAATTTCTATTCCCATCCCGGCGTCGACATCACCGGCCTTGCCCGCGCCGTCGTCACCAATTTCCAGAATTTCGGCTCGGGCCGCCGGCCGGTCGGCGCCTCGACCATCACCCAGCAGGTGGCGAAGAACTTCCTGCTCACCTCCGACCAGACCTACGAGCGCAAGATCAAGGAGATCATCCTCTCCTTCCGCATCGAGCAGGCTTACCCGAAGGACCGTATTCTCGAGCTCTACCTGAACGAGATATTCTTCGGCCTCGGCGCCTACGGCATCGCGGGCGCGGCGCTGACCTATTTCGACAAGTCGGTCAACGAGCTGACCGTGGCCGAGGCCGCCTATCTCGCCGCGCTGCCCAAGGGGCCGTCCAACTACCACCCCTTCCGCCAGACCGAGCGTGCCATCGAGCGCCGCAACTGGGTGATCGACCGCATGGCCGAGAACGGCTATGTCGACGCGGCGGACGCCGCCCGGCAGAAGGAACTGCCGCTCGGCGTCAACCCCCGCCGCGGCGGCAACTACCTGTTCGCCGGCGAGTATTTCACCGAGGAGGTGCGCCGCGCCATCATCGCCCGCTACGGCGAGGACGCGCTCTACGAGGGCGGGCTTTCGGTGCGCACCACGCTCGACCCCGTCATGCAGGTCAAGGCGCGCAAGGCGCTCCAGCATGGCCTGCTGAAATACGACACGCTGCGCGGCTATCGCGGCCCCGTCACCACCATCGACGTCACCGGCGACTGGGGCGTGCCGCTGGGCGAGGTCCCGCGCCTGTCCGACGTGCCCGAATGGCGGCTGGCCGTGGTGCTCGAATCCGGCAAGGAGGGCCTGACCGTCGGCCTCCAGCCGGGCCGCGAGGTTTCCGGCGCGCTGGTCGCCGAGCGCGAAACCGTCTCCGTCGCCGCGTCGGACATGAGCTGGGCGCTGCGCCACACGGTCGAGGGCCGCCGCGTCAAGGCCGATTCGCCTGCCGAGGTGCTGAAGCCGGGCGACGTGGTCTATGTCGAGAAGAAGGGCGAGGGCGAGGATGAAGGCGGGGGGTGGCTGCTGCGTCAGGTGCCCGCGGTGTCCGGCGGCATGGTCGCCATGGACCCCCACACCGGCCGCGTGCTGGCCATGGTCGGCGGCTTCTCCTTCTCGCAGTCGGAGTTCAACCGCGCCACGCAGGCATGGCGCCAGCCGGGTTCGTCGTTCAAGCCGATCGTCTACGCGGCCGCGCTCGACAACGGCTACACGCCGGCCTCCGTGGTGCTCGACGCGCCGGTCTCGATCCGCATCGGCAACCAGGTGTGGGAGCCGAAGAACTATGGCGGCGGCTCGGCCGGCCCCTCCACCCTGCGCGCCGGCATCGAGCGGTCGCGAAACCTGATGACGGTGCGGCTCGCCAACGACATGGGCATGAACCTCGTCGCCGAATATGCCGAGCGCTTCGGCGTCTACGACAAGATGATGCCGGTTCTGGCCATGTCGCTCGGCTCGGGCGAGACCACGGTGATGCGCATGGTCTCGGCCTATGCCATCATGGCCAATGGCGGCAAGCACATCGTGCCGTCGCTGATCGACCGCATCCAGGACCG
>DAOMOI010000367.1:0-2729 GCA_035444225.1 Aquamicrobium sp.
CCATTTCATCCTGACCTCGGGCCTGCGCAGCCCGGTCTTCCTGCAAAAGGCGCGGGTGTTCATGCATGCCGACAAGACGGAGAAGCTGTGCCGGGCGCTGGCGGCGAAGGTGCGCGACGAGGTGCCCGGCCGCATCGACTATGTCGTCGGCCCCGCCGTCGGCGGGCTGATCCCGGCCTACGAGACCTCGCGCCATCTCGGCGTTCCCGCCATCTGGGTCGAGCGCGAGGCGGGCGAGTTCCGCCTGCGCCGCTTCGAGATCGAGCCCGGCGCGCGCGTCGTCATCGTCGAGGACATCGTCACCACCGGCCTGTCGATCCGCGAGACGGTCGATTGCATGAGGAAGCTCGGCGCCGAGGTTCTGGCCGCCTGCTGCATCATCGACCGCTCGGCCGGCAAGGCCGATGTCGGCGTGCCGCTGGTCGCGTTGGCCGAGTACGAGGTGCCGGCATACAAGGCCGACGCGCTGCCGCCGGAGCTTGCCGCAATTCCGGCCATAAAGCCGGGTAGCCGCAGCTTATGATCGTCGGCATCGGCAGCGACCTGATCGACATCAGGCGGGTGGAGAAGACGCTGGAGCGCCATGCCGCGCGCTTCATCGCCCGCGTCTTCACCGAGATCGAGAAGGAGAAATCGGAACGCCGGCGCGAGCGCGCCGCTTCCTACGCCAAGCGCTTCGCCGCCAAGGAAGCCTGCGCCAAGGCGCTCGGCACCGGCATCGCGCGCGGCGTGTTCTGGCGCGACATGGGCGTGGTCAACCTGCCGGGCGGCAAGCCGACCATGCTGCTGACCGGGGGGGCGGCGCTCAGGCTTTCCGCGATGATCCCGGAGGGTCACGAGGCCTTCATCCACCTGACCATCACCGACGACTTCCCGCTGGCGCAGGCTTTCGTCGTCATCGAGGCGCGGCCGGCGCGCCCCTGACGGCGGCCGGAACCTATTGCGTTGCCCCGCGCGGCCCGAGCCGCTAAGACGGAGCGCACTTTCAGCAAGGGACGAGATGAGCGTGGCCGACAAATCGCAGAAGAAATCCGGCGGGCTTGGCGAGACCGTCAGCGTCATCGTGCAGGCGCTCCTGCTCGCGCTCGTCATCCGCACCTTCCTGTTCCAGCCCTTCTCGATTCCCTCCGGCTCGATGCGTCCGACGCTGCTGGAAGGCGACTATCTCTTCGTCACCAAATGGGCCTACGGCTATTCCAAGCACTCGCTGCCGTTCTCGCCCAACCTGTTCGAGGGCCGCATCTGGGCCAGCCAGCCCGAGCGCGGCGACGTCGTCGTCTTCAAGTTCCCGCCCAATCCCTCGCTCGACTACATCAAGCGCGTGATCGGCCTGCCGGGCGACCGGGTGCAGATGCGCGGCGGCCAGCTTTTCATCAACGGCGAGGCGGTCAGGCGCGAGAAGACCGGCGAGATCGACAATCCCGACATCACCGAGATGAACCGTCCGGTCGAGGTGTGGCGCGAGACGCTGCCCAACGGCGTTTCCTACGACACGCTCGACCTGACGCCGAACGGCATCGGCGACGACACGCGCGAGTTCGTCGTGCCGGAAGGCCATTATTTCATGATGGGCGACAACCGCGACAATTCCACCGACAGCCGCTTCTCGGTCGGCTACGTGCCGGAGGACCATCTGGTCGGCCGCGCCAACGTCATCTTCTTCTCCATTGCCGGCGGTGCCAGCCCGCTGGAGATCTGGCGCTGGCCGTCCGAGCTGCGGCCTTCGCGCTTCCTCGACTGGGTCAGGTGAGCAGGCCGTGAAACCGCCCGCCGCCGATGCCGATCTCGTCGCCAGGGTCGAGGCCGTCACCGGCCTCGCCTTCACCGACGCAGGCCTCTTGCGGCGCGCGCTCACCCACGCCAGCGCCGGCGCGGGCAAGGATTACCAGCGGCTCGAATTCCTCGGCGACCGGGTGCTCGGCCTCGTCGTCGCGCAGATGGTGTTCGAGGCCAATCCCGGCGCGCCCGAGGGCGAGCTGTCGCTGCGCCTGAACGCGCTGGTCAATGCTGAGACGCTGGCCGAGATCGCCGACGAGATCGGCCTGTCCGGCCTGATCGTCGCCGGGGCGGAGCTGCGCACCTTGACCGGCCGCAAGCGGGTCAATTTGCGCGCCGACGTCATGGAGGCGCTGATCGCCGCGCTCTATCTCGAAGGCGGGCTCGACGCCGCGCGGGGCTTCATCCGCCGCTATTGGGAAGGCCGCTCGAAGGCGCCCGCCGCCGCCCGCCGCGACGCCAAGACCGAATTGCAGGAATGGACGCATCAGGTGGCGAAGGCGTCGCCCCTTTACGTGATCGAGAGCCGCGAGGGGCCGGACCACGACCCGGTCTTCGAGGTGTCGGTGCGCGTCGCCGGCATGAAGCCGGCAACGGCCAGGGGCCGCTCCAAGCGCGAGGCCGAGCAGGCGGCCGCCGCCGCCGTGCTGCGGCGCGAGGGCGTGTGGCAGGAGGAAGCCGAAGGATGAGCGAAGCGAGCGCCACCGGGACGCCCGAAAACACCCGCTCCGGCTTCGTCGCGCTGATCGGCGCACCCAACGCCGGCAAGTCCACGCTGGTCAACCGGCTGGTCGGGGCCAAGGTGTCCATCGTCACCCACAAGGTGCAGACCACGCGCGCCATTGTGCGCGGCATCGCCACCCATGGCGTGGCGCAGATCGTCTTCGTCGATACGCCAGGCATCTTCCGGCCGCGCCGCCGGCTCGACCGCGCCATGGTCACCACCGCCTGGG
>DAOMOI010000368.1:0-2718 GCA_035444225.1 Aquamicrobium sp.
CACCTCGTTGGCCAGCATGTAGGACGAGATCACCGCCTTGCCGTGGCCGGGCCCGGCGGCGTGGAACACGCCATAGGCGAAGGACAGGCCCGCCAGCAGCCAGGCGCCGCCATTGCCGTCGCGCATGCCGCGCATGGCGCCGGAAAGCGCGCGATAGAACGATTGCTGCTGCGCATTCACCCAGTTCAACAGGCCGGCGAACAGGCCGCTCGACGGCAGCGTCGCCTCGCTCGCGCCGATGCCGAGCGAGCTTTGCGCATGGGCATGGCCGATGAAATGGGTCAGCACGTAGGTCAGCGCCAGAAGCGCGAACACGGCGCGGATGGCGGTTTTGTTCGGTTTCATCGTCAGCCCTTGCAGGTCAGTTCGAGCCGGGTGGCGAAGATCTTGCTCATGTCGTTGCTCGACGGATCCTCGAAGAAGGCTTCGGTCAGCGATTGCTGGTTCATGGCGATGGCCTCGTCGGGGTCGGGGCGGACCACGGCGCGCGCGCAACCTGCCGGCAAGCCGCTGACGGTCATGTTCCCGTCCTCGTAGAAGTCGATCGCCGTGTAGAAGGTCGGGTCGTAGACGCCGAAGCCGGCGGTGCCGGCCAGATGCAGGGACTGTGCCGGCTTCGATTCGAACAGGATGATCAGCTGGTTGTCCTGGAAATCGGCGATGATGCGCTCGGGCGGCTGCATGGCGATGTCGCGCCCATCGACGGTGACGAACTGGAAATAGCCGAACTCGGCCAGCGATTCGTGGATGACCTTGCCGACCGCCTCGAGCTCGGCCGTGTCCAGTTGGAGGTCGGCATTGGTGTCGAACTCGATCAGCACGGTCGAGGAGAACAGGTCGTCGAAGCGCCAGACATGGCGCAGCGCCTCGACATTGCCGCCCGCGTCGACGGCGATCTCGAGGTTCGCCTCGGCGAAGACATGCGGGTGCGCGGCCGCCGGCACGGCGGTGCCGGCGAGGAAAGCTGCCAGGGTCGCGTGGGCGGCGGGTCGTTTCAAATCAGCCGGTCCCCTCGGTTGGATGGCGCGACGCGAAGCAACGGCACAAACCCGGCGAAACTGGGGCATCGCCCCGCATGGGCGCCATGCTTTTTCAGCCGGCGTCGTGCTTCCTGAACCACTGGGCGAGATAGTCCACGAACAGCCTGATCTTGACCGGCAGATAGCGCCGGTGCGGATAGACGGCGAAGATGCCGCCGCCGCGCGGCACCCATTCGTCGAGCACGCTGACGAGCTCGCCGCTCTCCAGCGCTGGCTTGGCGATGAAGTCGGGCAGGGTGGCGAAGCCGAGGCCGGCGACGGCCGCCGCGCGCGTCGTCAGCGGGCTGTTGACCTCGAGCGGCCCGGAAACGGGAACCGAGAACATCTCGCCATTGTCGCGCATGAATGGCCAGTTCGACAGCCAGCGGCCGTTGGTGTCGACGATGCAAGGCATCTTCGTCAGGTCCTGCGGCCTTTCCGGTCGGCCGGTGCGGGCGATCAGGTCCGGCGCGGCGCAGATGCGCAGCGTGAAGGGCGAGAGCCGGCGCGCGATCATCGAGGAATCCTCGAGCCGGGTGATGCGGATGGCGAGGTCGAATCCCTCCTCGACCAGATCGACGAAGCGGTCGTCGAGCTGGATGTCGAGCACCACGTCGGGGTGGTCCCAGGCGAAGTCGATCAGCGACTGGCCGATGGGCGCGTCGGAGAAGGTGCGCGGCGCGCTCAGCTTGATGCGTCCGCGCACGTCGCCGGACGAATCGCGCACGGTGTCGGCGAGGTTGTCGATCTCGCGCACGATCTCGGTGGCGCGGCGGAAATAGGTGTGGCCGACCTCGGTGAGCGAGAACTGGCGCGTGGTGCGGTTGAGCAGCAGCGCGCCCAGCTCGTCCTCCAGCTCGCGGACATATTTCGACAGAAGCGCCTTGGAGCGGCCGATCTTGCGGGCTGCGGCCGAAAAGCCCTCGGCCTCGACCACGTCGATGAAGGCGCGCATCCGTGTCAGCGTGTCCATTCGGTCTCTTCGTTCGCAAATGGGAGACGAGGAGGCAAATGTCGTTCATTTTCCAGCCCGGATCAAGCCGGGCCCGTGCGGCGGCGACGTACGTTCGGCGTCACGGAAATTTCACAAAATTTCCATTGATTAACCTGGGACTTATCCTTATATCGCGCTTGCCCAAAGTCGCACGTGCCTGTGGGTGTCCGCCGTAGCCTCGTTCGGTGAGGTAATCGGTAAGGTACCTGGAGCCAACCACTCCAGTCGGTCAGGCGGCCAACCGCCGATCCGAGGACACCTTGAAGCAACGACGGTGCGGGCCTTTCTGGTGTCTGCCGGTTGTCCACAAACCGGGGTTACTGAAGAGGCACACCTTCATTGCCGGCAGTGCGGAGCGGGATTTCCCCATCCAAGCCAAGGCAGACAAAGCGGGTTTTCGCCGCAAGGCGGGTTCCCATCGTTCGCGTGGCAGCGCGTTTGCGGGTCCGGCTTTTCCACCGGCCAGACCCTGATTCGCCTTCCGCGTCCTTTGTCCCACCGCGGGCGTCCTCGCCCGCAGCCTTGAATCCTCATGCGGGCGCTGCCCGCGCCGGAACGATGCGGAGAACCACCATGGCCACCCAGCGCATTCTCGACTTCCTCGCCACCCGACGCCCGAGCGGCCCGTGCCTCGTCGTCGATCTCGACGTCGTGCGCGACAATTACGTCGCCTTCGAGCGCGCCCTGCCGCAGTCGAAGATCTAC
>DAOMOI010000369.1:0-1402 GCA_035444225.1 Aquamicrobium sp.
CGTCGATCAGCGCGATCGGCCCGTGCTTCAGCTCGCCCGCCGCATAGCCCTCGGCATGGATGTAGGAGATTTCCTTGAGCTTCAGCGCGCCTTCGAGCGCCAGCGGATAGGCGGTGTCGCGGCCGAGATAGAGCACGTCCTTGTAGTGCGAAAGCTCGCGCGCCAGCTTCTCGATCCGGGGGGCGAGCTTCAGCGTCTGGTTGATGAGCTTCGGCGTCTCCGAAAGCTGGCGCACCAGCGCGGCCTCGCCTTCGGCGTCGAGATGCCCGCGCGCGGCCGCGGCCCGGACCGCGAGCGCGGCGAGCACGGAAAGCTGGCAGGTGAACGCCTTGGTCGAGGCGACGCCGATCTCGGGGCCGGCCAGCGTCGGGAAGATGCCGTCGGATTCGCGCGCAATGGTCGATTCGCGGACATTGACGATGGCGCCGATCGAGAGCCCCTCGCGCTTGCAGTAGCGCAGAGAGGCGAGCGTGTCGGCCGTCTCGCCCGACTGCGAGATGAACAGCGCCCCGCTCTTCCTCGACAGCGGCATCTCGCGGTAGCGGAACTCCGAGGCGATGTCGATGTCGACCGGCAGCCGCGCGTAACGCTCGAACCAGTATTTGCCGATCAGCCCGGAAAGATAGGCCGTGCCGCAGGCCGAGACCGCAAGCCGGTCGATATTCGCAAAATCGAACGGCGTCGCGAAGGGCTTGGCCGCGCCGGTGGTGAAATCGAGATAGTGCGCCAGCGTGTGCGACACCACCTCCGGCTGCTCATGGATCTCCTTCTCCATGAAATGCCGGTAGTTGCCCTTGTCGACCAGATAGGAGGTGCCGACCGATTGCTGGCGCTGACGCTCGACGCGGTTGCCGTCGATATCGAAGATCTCCATGCCGTCGCGGTGGATGACGGCCCAGTCGCCGTCCTCCAGATAGGTGATGGCGTTGGTGAAGGGCGCGAGCGCGATGGCGTCGGAGCCGAGATACATCTCGCCCTCGCCATGGCCGACCGCCAGCGGCGGGCCGTTGCGCGCGCCGATGATCAGGTCCTCCTCGCCGCGGAACATGATGGCGAGCGCGAACGCGCCCTCGAGCAGCCTCAGCGCCGCATGGGCGGCCTCGACCGGCCCGAGGCCCTTCTTCAGCTCGCGGGTGACGAGGTGGGCGACGACTTCCGTGTCGGTCTGCGAGGTGAAGACGTAGCCGTCGGCCAGCAGCGAGGCGCGCAGTTCGGCGAAGTTCTCGATGATGCCGTTATGGACGATGGCGACCTCGCCGGAGAAATGCGGGTGCGCGTTGGTCTCGTTGGGCACGCCATGGGTGGCCCAGCGCGTGTGGCCGATGCCGATGGTGCCGGCAAGCGGTTCCTCGGCCAGCCGGCGCTCGAGATTGACCAGCTTGCCCTCGGCGCGGCGGCGTCC
>DAOMOI010000369.1:1423-2711 GCA_035444225.1 Aquamicrobium sp.
GGTCGGTGGTGGCGACGCCGGCCGAATCGTAGCCGCGGTATTCGAGCCGCTTCAGCGCATCGACGATCAGCGGCGCAACGGGCGCGCGCCCGACAATCCCGACAATCCCGCACATCCTGTAATTCCCTTCCCGCTCTTCCGGCCCTGATTAGTCACTCGCCGACAGGGGCGGAAGTCACATATGGTTTCCGTTCGTGTCGGCGCCAATGATGGCGGCGAACATCTTCGGTGAAAGACGTTAACGTCCCTTTCCGCCGAGTTTCTCGCGCAGGCGGCGGCCGATGCCTTCCTTGTTTTCCTGCCGGGCGCGGCCGAAGGCCAGCGCGTCGTCGGGCACGTCCTTCGTCACCACGGAGCCGGATGCGACATAGGCGCCGGCGCCGATGCTGACCGGCGCGACCAGCGACGAGTTGGAGCCGAGGAAGGCCCCTGCCCCGATGTCGGTGTGGTGCTTGGAAAAGCCGTCATAATTGCAGGTGATGGTGCCGGCGCCGATATTGGCGCCCGCGCCGATGCGGGCATCGCCGATATAGGTCAGGTGGTTGACCTTGGCGCCCTCCTCGATCACCGCCTTCTTGACCTCGCAGAAATTGCCGACCTTGGCCTTGGCGCGCAGCTCCGCCCCCGGCCGCAGCCGCGCGAACGGGCCGACTTCCGTATTCTCGCCGACGATTGCCCCTTCCAGATGGGAGAAGGCGCGGATGCGCGCACCGGGCGCGACCGAGACCCCCGGCCCGAACACCACGTTCGGCTCGATCACCGCATCGGCCGCGATCTCGGTGTCGTGGCAAAGATGCACCGTCTCCGGCGCCTGCATGGTGACGCCCGCCAGCATTAGCGCGCGGCGGCGGCGTGCCTGCCATGCGGCCTCCGCCTCGGCGAGTTCGAGACGCGTGTTGATGCCGAGGATGCTTTCATAGGGGGCCTCGGTCGCGGTGACGGTCAGGCCGCGCGACGCGGCGATCTCGACGATGTCGGTCAGATAATATTCGCCCTTGGCGTTGGCGTTGCCGACCGTGTCGAGCAACGCGAGCGCATGAGCCCCCGAAACCGCCATCAGCCCGCCATTGCAGAAGGTGATCTCGCGCTCGGCCGCGCTCGCGTCCTTGTGCTCGCGGATGGCGACCAGCGCCCCGTCCTTCATCACCAGCCGCCCGTAGCCGGTCGGGTCCGGCGCGTGAAACCCCATCACCACCACGTCGGCGCCTGCCGCGAGGCCGGCGCGCAGGCTTTCCAGCGATTGCGGCTCGATCAGCGGCGTGTCGCCGAACAGGATCAGGATATCGTC
>DAOMOI010000370.1:0-2707 GCA_035444225.1 Aquamicrobium sp.
AGGAAATCTCCTGCAAGCTGCTCGTCATCGGCGCCGGTCCCGGCGGCTATGTCTGTGCCATCCGCGCCGGCCAGCTCGGGCTGGATACGGTGATCGTCGAGATGGGCAAGCCCGGCGGCACCTGTCTGAATGTCGGCTGCATCCCCTCCAAGGCGCTGATCCACGCGGCGGACGAGTTCTTCAAGGTCCGCGAAATCGCGCAAGGGCACGACCCGCTCGGCATCTCGCTCACCGCCCCGGCCATCGACATGGCCAAGACCGTCGCCTGGAAGGACGGCATCGTCGGCCGGCTCAACACCGGCGTCGCCGGCCTGTTGAAGAGGGCGCGCGTCAAGTCGATAGAGGGCCGCGCGCGCTTCCGCGACGGCAAGACCGTCGAGGTCGAGACCGAGACCGGCACGCAGGTGATCCGCGCCGAGACGATCGTCATCGCCACCGGCTCGGTGCCGGTCGAGCTGCCGTTCCTGCCCTTCGGCGACAAGGTGATCTCGTCCACCGGGGCGCTGGCGCTGAAAACGGTTCCCGCCAATCTCGCCGTCGTTGGCGGCGGCTATATCGGGCTTGAGTTGGGCACCGCCTTCGCCAAGCTGGGTGCGAAGGTGACGGTGGTGGAGGCGCTGCCGCGCATCCTGCCGCTCTACGATTCCGACCTCGTCAAGCCGGTGGCGAAGCGCCTTGCCGAGCTCGGCGTCACGGTGCTGACCGAGGCGAAGGCCAAGGGCCTGTCACCGCAGGGCGACGCGCTCCTCGTCGAGACCGAGGGCGGGCAGACGCAAGCGATTGCCGCCGACCATGTGCTCGTCACCGTCGGCCGCCGGCCGGCGACGGAAGGATGGGGGCTCAAAGAGATCGACCTCGACATGAGCGGCCCGTTCATCCGCATCGACGAGCGCTGCCGCACCTCGATGCGCGGCGTCTATGCCATCGGCGATGTCACCGGCGAGCCGATGCTGGCGCACCGCGCCATGGCGCAGGGCGAGATGGTGGCCGAGATCGTCGCCGGCCACCGGCGCAGCTGGGACAAGCGCGCCATCCCCGCCGTCTGCTTCACCGACCCGGAGGTCGTCTGGGTCGGTCTGTCGCCCGACGAGGCGCGCCAGACCGGCGCGGACGTGAAGATCGGCCAGTTCCCGTTGTCGGCCAATGGCCGCGCCATGACCCTGCAGGGCGAGGCCGGCTTCGTGCGCGTCGTCGCCCGCGCCGACAACCATCTGGTGCTCGGCATCCAGGCGGTCGGCTCGGGCGTGTCGGAGCTTTCCGCCGCCTTCGCGCTCGCCGTCGAGATGGGCGCGCGGCTGGAGGACATCGCCGGCACCATCCATGCCCACCCGACCCAGAGCGAAGGCTTCCAGGAAGCCGCGCTGAAGGCGCTCGGCCACGCGCTGCACGCCTGAGACCCGGCGCATATGACTGGCGACACCGGCGTCATCCCGGAAGCCGAAGCGAAGCGGAGGCTGTCCGGGACCCATTGAGCGGCGCGGCCGGGTTCCGGGCTCGCGCTGCGGGTGTCGAGGCGAGGACCGGGCCGTTCCTGACGATCGTGCGGCCAATAGATCCCGGCTCGGCGGGCGCTTCGCGCCCTTGGCCGGGATGACGTGCAGGCGGAAACCTCTATATGCAATTGCCCTGCATGAGCCGGTCGGCAACCGCGTTTCGCCGCCTTCCGGTCATCGCGTCAAATTTTTGCCGCGAATGATTCCACGGAATCTTGACGCGAATCAAATAGATACATATCAATTCTCGGGTAGGCGGGCCTGAGAGGAGGAGGGTGATTCGCGGTCCGGCGCTCGTTGCGAACGCATCGGCCCGGCGCTCATTCCACCCTTGCTCCAGCTTGGGGCGGGCCTCGTCAGGGGCCTTGGCGAAAGTCTCCGCCGCTCTGTTGTATCTGTCCCGGCGTCGTTTCTGGCGGCCCGCAGTTTTGCGGGCGCGTACCGATTCGTGTCTTCGCGTATCCTTTCCCGCAGGGCGTGCGGGGGCACATCAATGACGGGCGATCCGGCGACAACGGCCGGGCGCGCCGCGAAGCGGGAAACCGATGATCCACCTTGCCGCGACCGCACAGGCCGGGACGAGCCGAATCCAGATGGGTCCAATCCATACGGGCCAGCCTCGGGCCAACCCGTTCGAAACCAGCCGTTTCGAGACGCGAACCGGGCTTTCGCGCCTGATGAGGCGCATCTGCGCCGACCTCGGGGCTGATCGCTATCTGCTGGTGGAACCGGCGGCAGAGCGCGGGCCCAAGGGCCTGCGCATCCTCGCCTGCAACTGGGTCTATGACGCGCTGGAGGAACTCGGCGGCGACGGCATCCTCGCCATAATCGAGAGCGGCCACGCGGCAGGCGCCGGCGAGGCGCTGCGCGCGCTGCCGACGCCGGCGCCCTTCCTGTCGGTGGCGCAGCGGCTCGCCCTTGTCGAGCACGGCCATGACGCGCTTTTCGTGCGCCGGTTCTGCGTGCGCGGCCGCTGCGTCTTCGCGCTGTTCTCGGCCCGCCACGACGCGGCGATCGACCCCGCGGCGCTGGCGCGCGCCGGCATGATGTGCGCCTACGGCCTCGAAATGCACCTCGCCGCGACGGCGGAAGGCTCCTCCCTCGCCGGGGTCCTCTCCGAGCGCCAGCGCGAATGCCTGAAATGGG
The DNA here is from genome assembly GCA_035444225.1 of Aquamicrobium sp. Taxonomy (GTDB): domain Bacteria; phylum Pseudomonadota; class Alphaproteobacteria; order Rhizobiales; family Rhizobiaceae; genus Aerobium. The sequence goes on from DAOMOI010000370.1 coordinate 2,640, forward strand.
TTTCCGAGGGCAAGACCACGGAGGAGATCGCCCTGATCCTCGGCGTCTCCTCCAACACCATCAACAGC
>DAOMOI010000371.1:0-2679 GCA_035444225.1 Aquamicrobium sp.
CCAGCCACGAGAACACCGGCGGCACGTCGATGGCGTCGAGGTCGAGCTCGGCCGCGTAGGCCTTCGGCAGCACGCGCGGGATGTTGTCGGGGAAGCCGCCGCCGGTGATGTGCGCCAGCGCCTTGATGCCGTGGGTGGAGCGGATCGCCGACAGGATCGAGCGCACATAGATGCGGGTCGGCGCAAGCAGCGCCTCGCCCAGCGTCTTGCCCTTGTCGAAGGGCGCCAGATGCTCCCAGCCGAGGCCGGAAGCGGCGACGATGCGCCGCACCAGCGAAAACCCGTTGGAATGCACGCCCGACGAGGCGAGGCCGAGCAGGACGTCGCCCTCGACGATGTCGTCGGTGGGAAGGAGCTGGCCGCGCTCGGCCGCGCCGACGGCGAACCCGGCAAGGTCGTAGTCGCCATGGGCGTACATGCCCGGCATCTCGGCCGTCTCGCCGCCGATCAGCGCGCAGCCGGCCTGCCGGCACCCTTCCGCGATGCCGCTGACGATGGATGCGCCCTGGTCGGGGTCGAGCTTGCCGGTGGCGAAATAGTCGAGGAAGAACAGGGGCTCGGCGCCCTGCACCACAAGGTCGTTGACGCACATGGCGACGAGGTCGATGCCGACCGTGTCGTGGCGGTCTGCCTCGATGGCCACCTTAAGCTTGGTGCCGACGCCGTCATTGGCGGCGACGAGGACCGGGTCGGTAAAACCCGCGGCCTTCAGGTCGAACAGCCCGCCGAAGCCGCCGATCTCGCCATCGGCGCCGGGCCGGCGCGTCGAGCGCACCAGCGGCTTGATCTTCTCGACCAACGCGTTGCCGGCGTCGATGTCAACGCCGGCCGCTGCATAGGTGAGACCCTTTTTGTCTTCGCTCATGCGGCTGCCCCTTGGCACGATCCGTTGAAGCTCGGCTCTTCGCATGAAGCCCCGCCGCCCGCAAGACCGGCGGCGGCCGGGTACACGCGTTTCTCTTGACCGCGAGCGGAGCCGCGGCCTATCTCCAGCGGCGGTCCAGACGTAGTATGGCCGCGGGATCAGACGAATTTGCGAGCGACGGGCCGATGAGCGAACGCGACGCCGAGATCACGGAGCAACTGGCCGAGCAGGCCATCGCCGCGAGCTGGCGCCGGCAGGCGCTGTTCTGGCTGGGTGCGGCGGTGACGGGAACGCTGTTCCTCTACGTCTTTTCCGCCATCCTGCTGCCCTTCCTCGCCGGCATGATCCTCGCCTATTTCCTCGATCCCGTCGCCGACTGGCTCGAGCGGCGCGGCCTGTCGCGCCTCGCCGCGACTATCCTCATCCTTTTGATGTTCATCGTCGTGCTTGTGCTGGCGCTGATGCTCATCATCCCCGTGCTCGCCACCCAGCTCGCCGATTTCCTCGCCCGCCTGCCCGACTACCTGTCGCGGCTTCAGGCGCTCGTCACCAGCTTCGATCCCGACTGGCTGAGCGCGACGCTCGGCGTCGATCCCGCCTCGCTGCGCGAGGGGCTGAACTCGCTGCTGACGCAGGGGACCGGCTTCCTGACCGGGCTTTTCGCCTCGCTGTGGAGCTCGGGCAAGACGCTGATCGACCTTGCCGGCCTCTTCATCATCACCCCGGTCGTCGCCTTCTACATGCTGCTCGACTGGGACCGGATGATCGCCGCCGTCGACAGCTGGATCCCGCGCGACCATCTCGACACCGTGCGCACAATCGCCCGCGACATCGACACCGCCGTCGCCGGCTTCGTGCGCGGGCAGGGCACGCTGTGCCTCATCCTCGGCATCCTCTACGCCATCGGCCTGACGGCGGTGGGGCTGAATTTCGGCCTGCTGATCGGCCTGTTCGCCGGTCTGGTCAGCTTCATCCCCTATGTCGGCTCGCTGCTCGGGCTGATCTTGTCCGTCGGCGTCGCCATCGTCCAATTCTGGCCGGACTGGCACTGGGTCGTGGCCGTCGCCGCCATCTTCTTCGGCGGCCAGTTCATCGAGGGCAACATCCTCCAGCCCAACCTCGTCGGCAAGAGCGTCGGCCTGCACCCGGTGTGGCTGATGTTCGCGCTCGTCGCCTTCGGCGCGCTGTTCGGCTTCGTCGGGCTGCTGGTCGCGGTGCCGGCCGCCGCCGCCGTCGGCGTCCTCGTCCGTTTCGCGCTGTCGCGCTATCTCGGCTCGCCGCTCTATCGCGGCCATCGTTCCGGGCCGGAGGCGTGAGGGCGATGGCGCGCCAGCTTCCGCTCGACCTCGCCCATGGCGAGGCGAAAAGCCGCGACGATCTCGTCGTCGGACCCTCGAATGCGCAGGCCGTCGCGCTGGTCGACCGCTGGCCGGACTGGCCGTCGCCGGTGGCGATCCTCGCCGGGCCGGCCGGCTCCGGCAAGTCGCATCTCGCCCATGTCTGGCTCGAAGCCAGCGGCGCGCGTGCTTTCTCCGCCGCTGGGCTCGGGCGCGAGGCCGTCGAGGCGGCGGGCCACGGGCCGGTGCTGATCGACGACATCGATTCGGGCGATCTCGACGAGGCGGGCCTCTTCCACCTCATCAACGCCGTGCGGCAGGCGAACACATCGCTCTTGATGACCGCGCGGCGCTTTTCCGCCGCGTGGGGTGTCAAGCTGCCCGACCTCGCCTCGCGGCTGAAAGCGGCCTCGACCGTCGAGATCCACGAGCCGGACGACATGCTGCTCGCCGCCGTCACCACCAAGCTGTTCGCCG
>DAOMOI010000372.1:0-2667 GCA_035444225.1 Aquamicrobium sp.
CCGGCCCCTCGCCGATGATCAGGTCGAGCTGGAAATCCTCCATCGCCGGATAGAGAATTTCCTCCACCGCCGGGTTCAGCCGATGGATCTCGTCGATGAACAGCACGTCGCGGTCCTCGAGATTGGTCAGCAACGCGGCAAGGTCGCCGGCTTTGGCGATGACCGGGCCGGAGGTCGAGCGGAAATTGACGCCGAGCTCGCGCGCCATGATCTGCGCCAGCGTCGTCTTGCCCAGCCCCGGCGGGCCGACGAACAGCACGTGGTCGAGCGCCTCGCCGCGCCCCTTCGCCGCCTCGATGAAGATCTTCAGGTTCTCGCGCGCCGCCTGCTGGCCGACGAATTCGTCGAGCGACTGCGGCCGCAGCGAGACATCGGCGTCCTCGCCGCGCTTTTCGGAGGAGATCAAGCGGGGTGCCAGATTCATGGCCCAGTCATTTCACGCGCCGCGCCGGGTTGCAACTCAAGTCGCCTCACCGGGCCAGCTCCTTGAGACCGAGGCGGATCAGCTTCGCCGAATCGGCGCCCTCGCCGGCCGCCTTCATCGCCGCCGCCACCGCGCTCGCCGCCACGTCGCGCGAATAGCCGAGATTGGTCAGCGCCGAGACGGCATCCGCCGCCGGCGCAGGTGCTGCGCCCTCGCCCAGCTCCTGCGCGAAGCCGATCGTAGCGGAAGCCTCCCCGGCCAGCGCCGGGGCCTTGCCCTTCAATTCGGTGACGATGCGCTCGGCCACCTTCTTGCCGACGCCGGGGGCGCGCGCCACCATGGCGATGTCGCGCAGCGCGATGGCGTTCGCCAGTTCGGCCGGCGACAGGGTGGAAAGCACCGACAGCGCCACCTTGGCCCCCACGCCCTGCGCGGTCTGCAACAGGCGGAACCACTCGCGCTCCAGCGTCGAGCCGAAGCCGTAGAGCCTTATCATGTCCTCGCGGACATAGGTTTCGATATGCAGCACCGCCGCCTCGCCGGCATTGAGCGAAGCCAGCGTGCGCGCCGGGCAGAAGGCGACATAGCCGACGCCGTGGACGTCGAGGATGCAGTGATCCTCGCCGATCTCGTCCACCGTTCCCTTCAGCTTGCCGATCATGCGAGCCCCCGTCTCTCCCCGTCAGGCGACGGCGGCGGCGAGCCGCGCGCTCACGCTCTGGCGGTGATGGGCATGGCAGACGGCAATGGCGAGCGCGTCGGCGGCGTCGTCGCCGTCGAAGCTCGCCTTCGGCATCAGCACCCTGACCATCATGTGGATCTGCTTCTTGTCGCCATGGCCGACGCCGATCACCGCCTTCTTGACCGCGTTGGGCGCGTATTCGGCGACGGGCAGGCCGGCGAGCGCCGGCACCAGCATGGCGATGCCGCGCGCCTGGCCGAGCTTCAGCGTCGCACTCGCGTCCTTGTTGACGAAGGTTTGCTCCACCGCCGCCTCGTGCGGCATCTGGCCGTGGACGACCTGCGAAAGCCCCTGATGAAGCTGGCACAGTCGCGAGGCGAGGTCGGCCTTGTCGTCGGAGCGGACGGTGCCGGAGGCGACGAAGCGCAGCGAATTGCCCAAAACCTCGACCACGCCCCAGCCGGTGCGGCGCAGGCCGGGGTCGATGCCGATGATGCGAATCGCCTCTCTCATTGGTTCACCCTAGTTCGACGGCAGGGAAATGCCATCGAAAAGTGAACAAAGCAGAAACGTGGCCGCGGCCTCAGCCGTGGGCGAAGGCGGTCTGCAGCAGGCTGATCTGGTCGGAGACCGGGCTGCCGGCGCGCCGAAGCGCTTGCGCCTGCGTGGCTGCCGCCTCGCCATAGATCGCCTCGTCCATGCGCCTGACCAGCGCCTGGAGCCGGAGCGAATGGTCGACGATGGCGCGGAACGCTTCCGGCAGCTCGTTCCAGCCGGCGGCGTCGCCCGGCGCGGAAGCCGTGTCGAGCCGGACCTTGGATTTCTCGTTCGCCACCTGGTCTCGCGTCATCTCGCCGGAATTGGCGGCGCGCTGGAGCAGCAGCCACGAGGCGATCTGCATCAGCCGGGTGGTGAGCCGCATGGATTCGGCGGCATAGAGCGTGGCGCCGACGCGCGAAAGCCGCTTGGCGGCGGCGCGGCCCTCGCCGTCGAGATACTCAGCCGCCTGCTCGACCAGCCCCATGCCCTCGTCATAGAGCGGCTTGAACGAAGCCGAGAAGATACGCCTCTCGGCAAGGCTGACCGTGTTGGAACCGTCCTGTTCCCTGTTCTGCATGACCGCTACCCCGCTACTCGAACGCCGCCTGCCACCGGCGCGGGTCACGATTCTCGATGCCGTGCCCTCCGCCCGCGATGGAAGGCGGAATTTGATACGTCGCGCGCCCGATGGCAAGCGGGTGTTTAACGGAAGGTTAACGCTATGCGCAATTGCCTTGACCCGCGAAACCGGGGACGCAGGACAAAAAAAGAGCCGCGGAAGGCGGCTCTCAGGAGTTAAACAGGGAGGCGTCAAACGGAGTGGCGGAGCCACTCGGTAAGAATCCAGAAAACTGGATGCCCACAGTAATACGCTGTAAAGCTTAACCGGAGCTTAACGCGCCGCCGCATCCTGGCGAAAAATGTGCCGAAGCGGCACAGGCTGAGAGCACGGCCTTCGACCGCCGACGCTGCCCCTCATCCGGCCCTTCGGGCCACCTTCTCCCCGTGAACGGGGAGAAGG
>DAOMOI010000373.1:0-2655 GCA_035444225.1 Aquamicrobium sp.
TCTGGTTTTGGATTTCCGGCCCCCGGTCGACGGCTATGCGGCCGCGCCAGGGCTAGAGGCGCGTGATGAGGCTTCCCGCGTGGTTCGAGAACCGGACGCGGGCTCCTCCGAGGTCGGGGATGAAGCGATATTTGCGCTGCAAGAAAGCATCCTGACGGTTTCTTGTCCGGTGCGTCAGGATAACGCAAAAAACCTCGCATGCAAGGTGGCGCGCGAGCGGAAAAGCGCGCTCTCAGGACAGGCGGACCTCGACGCCGGGCAGGGACGGCAGCAGCGCCTCGATTTCCGCCGCGCCCATCAGGCAGAAGGCGGTGGCCAGCGCGTCGGCGCTCGCCGCCTCGGGCGCCAGCACGCTGACGCTCTCATGCAGGCTTGCCGCGAGGCCGCTGCGCGGGTCGACGAGATGGCCGGGCGTGCCGGGGCCGCCGAAGCGGAAGCCGCTGGCGCTCGACGTGGCGATGGCGCGGTCGACGAGATCGACCGTCTGCGCCCCGCCGGCGATGCCGACGCGCCAGGGCGAGCCGTCGGGGTGGGCGCCGAGCGCGCGGACCTCGCCGACATCGGCGAGCGCGCTTTCCACGCCGCCGGCGCGCAGCGTCTCGACGGCCCTGTCGGTGATGAACCCTTGCGCGACGCCGTTCAGCGTCAGCGCCATGCCGGGCCTGGCGAAGGCGACCCGGTCGCGGTTGAAGCCGACCTTGTCGAGGCCGACAAGGTCCAGCGCCTCCCGGATCGTCTCCGGGGAGGGGCCGGCGGAGTCGGCGTCCGGCCTGGCGAAATGGTCGGCATAGGCCAGCCACAGCGGCTGGACCGTGGGGTCGAAGGCGCCGCCGCTCAATTCGGCGATGCGGCGGCTGTGGTCCAGCACCTCCACCAGGTCGGCCGAGGGCGCGGCCAGGTCGTGCGAGAAGGCGATGCCGGCCGCGGCACCGGCCGAGCAGGTCGACCAGCTCCGGCGGGGGTGAGGCCAGCGCGCCTTGCCGGTTGAGGGTCGAGAGCGCGGAATCGGACCTGTAGAGGCTGAAGATGCGCTCCAGCCGGGCGATCTCGACCGCCGCGCGGGCGACGAGACGTTCGGCCTGTTCGCGGTCATGGTGGTGGACGATCAGCTCGGCCGAAGCGCCCAGCGCCTGCCCGCGCCAGCGCACGGCTTCCTGCGGCATGGCGGAAGCGGCGAAGGGCACCAGCGCCAGCCCGGCGGCCGCGGCCGAGATGCCGATGAAGCGGCGGCGGCCAAGGGCAGGGCGCATGGCGGATCGCCTCAATGGCCGGCGTGCGGCGCGATCGCCCCGACCGCGTCGTCGTCCGGTTCCTCGTCCGAATCGCCGAGCACGTAGTCGAGCGGGATGTCGTCGAAGCGCACCACCTTGCCGCCGTTCGTGGCGGCGAAGGCGCGTGCTGCCTCTTCCGTCGAGAACGGCACGGTCTCGGACGTGCCCATGCCGCCGCGCTGGCGGCTGCCGAGCACGAAGAAGGCGGTTTTGGCGTCGATCCAGTTGTCGGCGCCGGGCTGCTCCCAGCTTGTCGCCGTGGCCATGTCGGAGACGTAGATGGCGGCGATGTTCTTCGGCTCGTCGGGCAGCATGGTGAAGGCCACCGCGTCGCGCGCCGAGGAGAACCAGATCGGCTCGGGGATGCGGGTCAGGATGATCTGCCCCTTCGGCCCGTCATGCTCGAGCACGTTCATGCCGCAATAGCGGCCGATGGCCTGCGCATCGAGCGTGAACGGATCGGGCATCGCCACCTCCTCCTGCTGCGAGCAGCCGAGGAGCGCGAAGGCGGCGAGAACGGTTGCGGCGCGAAGGAAGCGCGTCATAGCTCTCTCCTTGAGAAGACGAGGATGGCGGCGGCGAGCGGGATCGCCGCCCAGGCGAGAAGCGCGGCAAGCAGCGCCGCCGGCGCCAGCGTGGCAATGTCGGCCACGCCGCCCATGCCGGAGATCGCGCCTGCCGTGCCGCCGAGATTGATCAGCCGGTAGGCGTCGGTCGGGTTCAACAGCAGCAGCACGTTCAGCATCCCGCCGGTGACGGTGCGGCCCTGATCGACGACCAGCAGGCCGAGCAGCGCCATGTCGTAGACGAGGACGAAGACCAGCCAGATGCCGATGGCGACGCCGCCGGCCGTGCCGCGCTCGCCGACCAGCGCGCTGACCAGATAGCCGATGGCGACGAAGACCGCGCCGAGCAGGACCGACGAGCCGATCAGCGAGGCGAAGGCGGCCCAGCTCTCGCGGCCGATGTCGCCGCCGGTAAGGCCAAGCGCGGCCGCCGCGACGCCGTAGCCCACCAGCGTCGAGAAGGCGAGGATGGCGAGATGGCCGAGGAACTTGCCCAGCACCACCTGCCAGCGCTTCACCGGGTAGGACAGCAGCAGCAGCATGGTGCCGCGCTCCATCTCGCCGACCACCGCGTCATGCGAGATCAGCAGCGCGATCAGCGGCACGAGGAAGACGGAGAGGCTGGACAGGCTGACGATGACGACGTCGAGCGCGCCCGCGCCGACATTGCCGGTCGGCGCGCTGCCGAGGAAGGTCAGCGACAGCGCCAGCGTCGCCAGAAGCAGCGTCGTCGCCAGCACCCAGCGGTTGCGCAGGCCCTCGCGGATCTCCTTCTCGGCGATGACGAGGATGGTGCTCATCGGCCGGCCTCCCGCTCG
>DAOMOI010000374.1:0-2654 GCA_035444225.1 Aquamicrobium sp.
GCCCTGCGCACGGCCGGCACGGCACCTTACGTCACCGATGGCGGCCATCACATCATAGACGGAGCTTTTGGCCGCATTCCCGATCCACAAGCCCTCGGCGACGCTCTCCATGCGATCCCCGGCGTGGTCGAGCACGGTCTCTTCCTCGGCCTGGCCTCGGCGGCGATCGTCGCGGATGCCGGCGGCGTGACGACCTTGCGCCCAGCATGACAACCCACGGAGTTTCGACGCCCATGAACCTCGCCATCCGCTCCCGCCGCCTCGCCGCCGCCTTCGCGGCCACCGCCTTTCTCGCGGGGGCCTGCCTGCCGGCCGCGGCGCAGGAGATCGCCGAATCGCACCTGTCGGCGGCCCGCTCGGTGCTGAGCGCGCTGCGCGCCACCGAGGAGTTCGACGTGATCCTGCCCAGCGCGGCCCAGGCGCTGAAGAACGAGCTGATCCAGAAGAACCCCGACATCCAGGCGATGATCATCGAGGTGGTCGACCAGACCGCCTTTTCGCTGGCGGCGCGACGCGGCGACCTCGAGCGCGAGGCCGCGACCATCTATGCCCGCGCCTTCACCGAGGCCGAGCTGAAGGAGATCGCCGCCTTCTACACCTCGCCCACCGGCGTCAAGCTGTTGAGCGAGAGCCCGATCATCACGCGCGACGTCCTGCGCGCCGCCGACATCTGGCAGAACGGCATTGCCCGCGACCTCGCCCAGCAGGCCGGCACGGAGCTGGCCAAGCGCGTCCAGGCAAGCCGGCCCCAGCAGCAACAGCAGCAGCAGCAGGAAGGCGGCGCGGCCGAGGAATAGGCGGCCCCTTCCCCGGCAGGCGACAGCCGAGCCCGGCCCCGCGCCGGGCTTTTCTTTTGTCCGGCGAGCGCATAGGTGAAGGTCTTGCCGCCACGAAGACCGGAGCCGTCCGCCATGCCTGATTTCGACTACGACCTCTTCGTCATCGGCGGCGGCTCGGGCGGGGTGCGGGCGGCCCGTGTCGCCGCCTCCATGGGCAAGCGCGTGGCAATCGCCGAGGAATACCGTTTCGGCGGCACCTGCGTCATCCGCGGCTGCGTGCCCAAGAAGCTCTTCGTCTACGCCTCGCAGTTTCCCGAGCATTTCGAGGACGCCGCCGGCTATGGCTGGACGGTCGGCGAGACCCGCTTCGACTGGCCGACGCTCGTTTCCAACAAGGACCGCGAGATCGCCCGCCTCGAAGGCATCTACCGTCGGGGCCTCGAAAGCGCTCGCGCCGACATCCTCGAAAGCCGCGCGGTGCTGGAAGGCCCGCACACTGTGCGCATCGTGGCCGAGGATCGCACCGTCACCGCCCGCCACATCCTGATCGCGACCGGCGGCCGACCGAGCCCGCATGACGCCCTGCCCGGCGTCGAGCACACCATCACCTCCAACGAGGCATTCCATCTGGAAACCCTGCCGCGCGCCATCGCCATCGCCGGCGGCGGCTACATCGCGGTCGAGTTCGCCAACATCTTCCACGGCCTCGGCGTCGAGACCACGCTCGTCTACCGCGGCAAGGAGATCCTCGGCCGCTTCGACATGGACATGCGCCGCGGCCTGCATGCGGCGATGGAGGCCAAGGGCATCCGCATCGTCACCCAGGCGGTGGCCCACGGCGTCGAGAAGGGAGACGACGGGCGCCTCACCATCACGCTCTCCACCGGCGAGCGGCTGACCGCCGACCAGTTCATGCTGGCCCTCGGCCGCGTTCCCAACACCGAAGGGCTCGGGCTCGAGGCGGCCGGCGTCGAGACCGGCCCCGGCGGCGAGATACTGGTGGACGACTGGTCGCGCACCAATGTCGAGCACATCTATGCCGTCGGCGACGTCACCAACCGGGTGCAGCTGACGCCGGTGGCGATCCACGAGGCCATGTGCTTCATCGACACCGTCTATCGCGGCAAGCCGACGAAGCCGGACTTCGACGCGATCCCCACCGCCGTGTTCTCGCAGCCCGAGATCGGCACGGTCGGCCTTTCCGAGGACGAGGCGGCAAAGCGCTTCGACGAACTGGAGATCTATCGCGCCGAGTTCCGGCCGATGCGGCACACGCTTTCCGGCCGTCAGGAAAAGACGATCATGAAGCTGGTTGTCGATGCCGCCACGCGCCGGGTGCTGGGCGCGCATGTGCTGGGGCCGGACGCCGGCGAGATGGCGCAGCTTCTCGGCATCGCGGTGAAGGCCGAGCTTTCCAAGGACGATTTCGACGCCACCATGGCCGTGCATCCGAGCGCGACGGAAGAACTCGTCACCATGTACGCCCCGAGCTATCTGGTCAGGAACGGCGCGCGCGTCTGAGGCCGCGCCCTTTCCTCGCAGCGGGCGAGAGCGGCTTTGCCTTCATCGCGCACGATGCTATGAGGGGCCACTTTCAACCGAACCTGCGGGTCTCACCCGCCCTTTTCCCAACATCGAGGGGTTTTTTCATGGCGAAGATCAAGGTGGCGAATCCGGTCGTCGAGCTGGACGGCGACGAGATGACGCGCATCATCTGGCAGCTCATCAAGGACAAGCTGATCCACCCTTATCTCGACCTCGACCTCCATTACTACGATCTCGGCATCGAGTATCGCGACCAGACCGACGATCAGGTGACGGTCGACGCCGCCAACGCGATCAAGAAATACGGCGTCGGCGTCAAATGCGCCACCA